>JBIIYI010000407.1:0-3197 GCA_044346895.1 Phycisphaerales bacterium | reverse complement strand
CGCGATCCCGGACGACTGGCGTCCGAAGGTCGAGGGCGTCTTCAAGAAGGAGACGATGAGCGAACTCGCCGACATCGGCGAACGACTCGGGGCAGATCCGAAGAGTTGGAAGACGACCGCACCCGAGATGTGATCGATGGAGGCGGAACCCACCATCGTCCTCTTCGATGGTCGCTGCGGGCTCTGCACGCGTTCGGTGCAGTTCATCCTGAAGCGCGACCGCCATGCGCGCTTTCGATTCGCGCCGCTTGAGAGCGCCGCCGCCGCGCGCGCATGCGCCCGCATCGGCGCACCCACGCCGCAGGCGGTCGAGCCCGACAGCGTCATCGTGATCGCGGACGGCCGCGCGCACGAGCGCTCGGACGCCTCGCTCGCGATCGCGGCGCGGCTCCCCTTCCCATGGCCGATCTTCGCAGTGTTTCGCGTCGTCCCGCGCGGGCTTCGCGACTGGGCATACGGCATCATCGCCCGCAACCGCTACCGCTGGTTCGGTCGTCACGACGCGTGCATGATTCCAACGCCCGAGCAGCGCGCGCGATTTCTTGAGTAGGTGTGGCCGAACAGAGGTCCGACGAGCGTTCGCGCAGCCCACTCACGGCGCCGAGGGATCCAAACTCGGCTTGACCACGCCATCAGAATCTCTCGGTCGATCCTTGAGTCTTTCGATCCAGTGGCGCGAGACGAACCAGTCGCCGCGATACCGACGGAATGGCGTCAACGGGTACGGGATCTCCTCCTCCTCATCCTCGTGAGGCGGCAGGATGAAGATGTCCGGCGCGCCCGGCGCGTAGGACCACGCTGGATCGCTGAAGCCGCCGTAGCCCTTTCCGGCAATCGGAAACACCGCAAGCCGCTCAAGCCTGAGTCGCAGTATCCGCTCCGAGGCGGGCGCGCCCTGCGTTGTCGGCGATCCTCGCGACTTTCGAACGAACTCGATCTCGTTCTCCGCCAGTTCCCATGCGTAGCCGAGATCAAACGGGTCCTCGGCGCGACCGAGTTCGGTCGCCGGATCGAACGCGACGATCTCGACGTCGGTCCAAACCGCGCCGCGCTCGACCCGACCGCTCCATGCTGAGATCGGAGCCCACGCACTTGGCTCGATCGCTGGTCCTTGCGCCACTGCTTCGAGCGCGGATCGATCGAGCCAAAATGCAACCATGCGCGGCACGCGGAGCGTAGCGATCCCCTGCGCCACGAGCACGATGCCGATCGGAAGCAGCCAACGCCACAACGCCATCGGCACGACGCGCGGGCGACGCTTCGGCAGCGCCTTGTGCGCGGCGAACGCGAAGAAGATGCGGGCGATGTACAGCGCGCCGAAGACCAATCCCGCGAGAAGCGCGCCGACCCCGTCGCTGAAACTACGCCCCGGGCTGAAATCAACTCGGAGGATCAGAAGTCCAAGGAGTGCAGACATCGCCCACATCGGCCAGCCCGGCGCCGCCGCGCTGCGACGCGCGATGCGCGTGTGGCCCTCGCCGATGTAGGTGCCGACGTCAGCCGCGTCGAACGCGCGACCGCACTCGGGACAGCGTCCTTCCGGCCCGGAACGCACGAGATCGAAGTTGCAGTCGATGCAGCGCACCGAAGAATCCTACCATGCAGAGATGCGTGCACACCGAGAGACGCGGAAGCGCGCGGGCACCCGATTCCAACGTTCAGCGATTGAACGGGATCTCATTGATCCAGTGGAACCCGCGGTTCATGAGAAGAAAATCCTTCGGCTCGCGGCGCTCACAGACTGCCTCGATGCGCGTTCCCGCGATTTCGCCTGTGACGCGCAGAGATTTCTCACTATCACGTGTGTATGCAAGCGTGCCTGCAAGCGGCGCCTTTGTTGCGTCGTCGCCAGCCGCTACGGTCATCTCGCGAAGTTCAAGTGCACCCTTCGTCGGTCCGCTTTCGATGGACGCCCCTGCACCTTCCGAGGCTGTTGTCGCAGACGCGGACTCCGTGTCGCCCTTGATCTCAAGTCGCCAACGACCATTGACGCCCTTCATGTGCGTCACAATCGCCTGCTTCCAATCAGGGCGATCGATGATGGTGAAGTATCGCCAGCGCGTTTCGTCGGTGACGAGTGGCGGCAGTTCTATGCCGTCCTTTCGAAACTCGACCACTTCCCAAGTGCCATCAAGTTCACCTTTGGGGGCCAGTGAACCGTAGACGTAGCGCATCTCCGACATCTGCCAGAACATGAACGGCACCGTGAAGCCAACCCACGCGAGCTTCACGCCAAATGCTGTACGTCGAAGCCACGGCTTGGTCCACGGACCTCGCAGATCTGCGCGCGGAACAGGCTTATTCAAGAGGAACATCCGCAGCAAGCGCTGCATGTCGGGCGCCGCGATGACGAGCGCGAGGAGCAGCAAGTGCAACGAATAGAGCTTGACAGGAATGTCGTAGCACATGTTCAAGACGAACACGTTTGCCATGACACCTGCGGTCCACAGTGCGCCAACAAGTTGCGTCCGTCGGAAGCAAAGCAAGAGTCCACCGATTGTTTCCATCCAGCCCGCGAACATCGTGTAGGGCTGACTCGCGCCCATGAAGGTCCACATCAAGCCCATCGGTGATGAGTCGCCGTAATCCTGCAGCAATCGCTGCATTCCTGGCTCTGGGAACTGCAGGCCGAAAACTTTATTGATGCCGTAGCCAAACATGGCCGACGCAAGCACAAAGCGCATCACGATCCAAAGCCCGTCTTTCAACCACGGATACGACGCGCGTCGCCAATCGATCACACTCCAGATCGCAGCACCCATGAGCGCGAACACCACGTGCGAGAGAGACTGCACCCAGTTGTAGGTTGTGTCGCCCGAACCGTTCGGAAACACTGTGATTTCAAGGCCAAACACGACCTTTCCGATCCACGCATAAAAGGGCTGCACCGCTTGGTCATGCCAATATCCCACCATGCCGAGCAGAGGCACGAGTTGCAAGATCGCGGAGAAGAACGCGAAAGCGACGTAGAGGAAGAGAAAACGGAACGCGATGCGCGTGAGCGGTGACCAGTGCGTTCCTGCAGAATGTCCGTGCATCTCGGCAGCGTATCGAGAGAACAGAATTCTGCGCAATGCGAAGTAGGCGTAGTCGCGCGCGGCCGGCGAGTAGGTGAATTCCTACCCGTCGGCCGCGCGTCGAACTTTCAATCTGCGTGCAACACGTCGTCGGATCAGACGAAGATCACTCGATCACAC
>JBIIYI010000406.1:0-3204 GCA_044346895.1 Phycisphaerales bacterium | reverse complement strand
CGCTGCGGTTTTCCATCTCCGACGGGGGTTTCCATCGACTCACCACGATCGACTCACCACGATCGACTCACCACGATCGACTCACCACGATCGACTCCCCACGATCGACTCACCACGATCGACTCCCCCGGCATCGGCACCCGCGCGACGCCCTGCCGCAGCCGGGGCGAACTCCCCATTCCAATCGCTTTCGGCGAACGGACCCACAATGCGGATAGATTTGTCCGTGTTTCGTGGTATTCAGTTTGCAGGACAGCCGCACCCTCAACGCGAGAACAAGTCATGTCGAACCACAACCGCACGCTCGAGCAGCTCTTCGCGCATCCGACCTCACACAACATCCACTGGCGCGACGTCGTCCAGATGTTCGAGTGGCTTGGCGGCACGACCGAAGAGACCAAGCACGACCACCTCAAGGTCAGGCTCGCCGGTCGCGAGATGAGTTTCAACATCCCCCACGGCGGCGGTCACACGCTGCAGTCGGATCACGAGATTTCGGCCATCCGTCGCTTCCTCCGCGAGTGCGGCCACGCGCCGGCGGCGCACGCGACCTGACGACGCGGGCTTTCCACAGACTTCCAGTGCCTCGTTCCACGCGAGGCGGTACGCAGAAGGCGGCCGGATTCCACCAGATCCGGCCGCCGTCTCTTTTCGGTCGATCGAGTCGCCGTCCCAACGACCCGCGCGCCCGCGGCAGCGCCGGAAGCGAACGGATCAGCCGATCACCGCAGCGGGACAAGGCGCGGACCGCCGGCCGCTCGACATGCGACGACGCCCGGCTCGCCGCGCGGCACTCGCCGTCCGTCTCAACTCCGTCGCCCGGGCAGGAGCAGGTCTGCCCTCACCCGATCAGCGGCGGCCGCCGCCCCCGCCGCCCCGATGCGACGCGACCGGAGCGCGGTAGGTCGGTGCGGCAGGTCGGTAGTTGTAGTTGTACGACGGGTGGAAGCCGCTCGTCCCCGTGCGCGGGTAGGCGTTCCAACTGCGGTAGCCGTTCGGATACGAGGTGCTCCGCGCATTCGGCGCGCTCCAGCCGGATCGACCGTAGGTCGAGTTGGCCCGGTTCTGATTCCAGTTGTAGTTCTGGTTCCGGTTGAAGGCCGCGCGTCCCGCAGCCTGCGCGCGCTGCGCATTGTTCGCGTAGGTCGGATCGTTCGCGTTCCACTTCTGCCAGTCCGCAGGCGTCTTGTCCTGCGGCTCGTTTCCGGCGGCGTTCGCCGCGTTCCACTTCTGCCAGTCCGCGGGCTCCTTGTTCTGCGGCTCGTCGCCGGCGGCGTTCGCGGCGTTCCACTTCTGCCAGTCGGAACTCTCCTTCCACGGATTGTTCGCCGGCTGCTGCGCGAGCGCGTTCGTCGCGCGGGCGTTCGAGTAGACGCGATGATTCCGCTGCCAGTCGTCGTGCCAGTCGGAGTTCCAGTACGGGTGCCAACTGTTCCAGTAGCCCGACCAGTTGTTCCACGTCCACCAGTTGTTGTAACCCCAGCCCCAGCCGCACGACCAGCCCGGGCACCAGCCCCAGCCGCCCCAGCCTTGGTCGAGGTAGTACGGCTGCACGACGGGGGTCGCGTAGCTGTAGTCGGGCGAGTAGCCGCTCGGCGCGTACGTGCCCGTCTGGTCGTCGTAGCTCGCGCCCGAGCCGTAGGTCTGCGGCATCGACTGATACGTGCCGGCCGCGGCCGGCGCATCCGTCTCGGGCGAGTAGTCGTAGCCGGTGCCGTAGACGGGCGTCCCCTCGTTGAGATAGGTGCCGAGGTAGCCCGACGTGAAGCCGAACGTCACGCTCGTGAGCGCGCCCGTCGAGGCGTCCTTCGTGCTTCCGTAGACCTCGACGTACGTCACCGGATACACCGGGCACGAGGGCGGAATCGAGTAGATCGCCGAAGGAATCGAGTCCGCCACCTTCCACGGGCCGGTCGCCGAGGTCGAGACGAACCACGCGGCGGCGTCGCAGCAGTAGAACTCCTTGCCGAAACCGAGGACCGGCTGCGATGCGTTCGTCGCGTAGCCGACGTTGGCGGCGTCGCCCGATGCGGCGCTCGGCTTGAAGGCGGGCTCTCCCGCGTACTTGACGTCGCAGGAAGCATCCGCCTTCACGGTCACCGTGCGCACCTCGCTCGAGGCGACGACCGCGGCCTTCGCCTCGGTGGTGCCCGGGACGGAGGCGCGCGCGGATGTCAGACGGCCGCGCGCCGCGAGTTGCGCGAACGACGCGGGAACCTCGCCCGGCGCCGCGTACCTCCACGGCGTTCCCGGCGCCGCGTGGAACCAGCGACCCGCCTGCAGGGTCCACCACTCGCTCGGGCTCGCGACGTGGAGGAGCACGCAGTTGGCGTTCGTCACCTCGCGCACCCCCGGTGCCGCGTCGACGAGCTTCGGCGTGCCGTCGATCGCGATCAGCACGGTCGGCTCGGTCGCCACCACGATGCGCTTCGGCGTCGCGGAGGGTTGCGCGCCGCTCGGCGCTTGACCGTCGAGCTGCTCCGGCGTCTCCTTCGTCGTCCCGAGCGCGGCGACGACGTCGGACGGCGGCGCATCGCAGGATGCATACGTTCCCTGCAGCGAATCCGCGCACATCCACGTCGGAGAAACGGCTCCGCCCGCAAGCGTCGATCCGCCGACGACGGCGTACCAGCGGCCCTCGGGCGACTTCAGCACGATGAACGCGCTGTTCTTCACCGACTGCCAGCCGGTCGAGCCCGCCGGAACGAGGATCGGCGGACCATCGATCGTGACGAGCACCGCGGAGACGTTCGAATCGACGAAGCGCGGCGGCGTGAAGGAAAGGCCCGGCGTTCCCGCGGCGCGCGCGTTCGCAAGCTGCATGTCCTCGACGAGCGTCCCGCGATCGACCGTGAAGCCGACGCCCGCGAGGAGTCGCGAGAGCCGCGCGGCCATCTCGTCGTCGGCGGCGCCTCCGAAATCGACGGATGCGCAGGTGATGCCGTTGACCTCGACCTCGCCCGGCACGTCGCCCGCCACCGTCTGCGCCGAGAGCGCGGCGATGCCGTCGAGCGACGCGAGCGCTCCGTCCGAATCCTTCCGGCGCAGGCTGACTGCCGCCTTCATCGAGAGTCGCACTCCGTCGAGCGTCTCGAACTGCGGCTGGTAGACCGTGATCGTGTCGCCGGCGTCGACGACCGTCTGGGGCCACGCCGACGTGCTGGCGGCGGTGGACCCGGCGGCGTCGGCCGCGGACGGGGCGTC
>JBIIYI010000311.1:0-4099 GCA_044346895.1 Phycisphaerales bacterium | reverse complement strand
AAGAGGAGCCGTCCGCCGAGCGACTTCGAGATCCCGTGCGCGGCGATCAGCTTGCGCGTGCGGCGCCCCGACGCGGTGAAGTCGATGCCCGCGTTCCCAGCGTTCGCGGCGGCGTTCCGCTCGGAGAGTTCCGCGAGCTCCGCGCGGCGTTCCGCGCTGTCCGCGATGCGCGCCTCGCTCTTCGTGCGCCGCGCCTTCGCGCGCCGTCCGAGCCAGCGGTCGTCCTCGCGGACGGTGTTCGCGAGCGACTGCTGCGCCTTCTCCTGCATGTCGAGGAACTCGGCCTTCCGCCGGCGGAACTCGCTGTAGTTGCCGTCGACCGAGAGCGTGCCCTCGGGATAGGCCCGCGAGAGCTCGATGATGCGCGTGGCGCAGTTCTCGAGGAAGACTCGGTCGTGCGTGACGAAGATGACGGCGCGCGCGCGCAGGTCGTGGCTGCCGCGGACGAGGAAGTCCTCCATCCAGCGGAGGCCCTCGACGTCGAGATGGTTCGTCGGCTCGTCGAGGAAGAGGAGGTCGGGCGTGCCGCCCGCCGACGCGAGCGCGCAGGCGACCGAGAGGCGCTTCCGCCAGCCGCCCGACAGCGTCTCCACGCGGGCATCCATGCGCGCGTCGTCGAAGCCGATCTTGCCGAGGATCACGGTCGCGAGCACCTCGGCGGCGTGCCGGTCGTCGTGGCACTCGGCGCACGCGAGCGCGGCGTCCGTCGCGACGGCGAGCGCGGTCGCGCCCTCGGGGAAGTCGTCGCGCTGCGGGACGTACACCGCGGCGGTGCCGCGCGGGGTCCGAATGTCGCCGTCGTCGGGCAGTTCCGTTCCGGCGAGTCCGCCGGTGCAGCCGGAGGCGAGCATGCGGAGGAGCGTCGACTTCCCCGCGCCGTTCGGCCCGATCATCCCGATCCGCTCGCCTTCCGCGATCGAGACCGAGACGCCACGGAAGAGTTCGCGGAGCCCGTGGGACTTGGAGAGGCCGGTGGCGGTCAGGAGCACGCGGCCAAGTGTAGCGAAGACAGCACTTTGGAACACGTGCGCGCGAATCCCTGGAAGCGCGCGTGCAGGACAAATCGCCCTCGTCGTATGACGTCGTTGACAGAGTGCATGACACCGTCTCGTTATGCACGGGTTCTCTCGATCAGTCGTGCGGTCGCTGTCGGCGACCCAAAGAGGAGCTTGGACGATGTTGCGACCAACACAGTACATCTCAGTCGTCTTACGGTGCGTGCTCGCCTTCGCAACGATCTTCGGCGCATGGGGCGCCTTCACGGAGTCTGCCGTCGCGCAATGTGGCGTTGGATGGTCGCTTGCCGCTGGCAATGGGCCGGGCTCCTACGAGATTTGTTACGACGAGGAACGTGGGCGCACGGTGCTCTTCGCCGGAACAACGACGTACGAGTGGGATGGAGTTTCGTGGGAAACCGTCGCAATCTCTGGCCCACCTGATCGCGGTGCCGCGGCGATGGTGTACGACCCAATCGGGAAGCGGTGTCTACTCTTCGGCGGCTACTCGTCCGTTGGTGCGCGCAAAGACCTTTGGTCTTGGAACGGTTTGACGTGGACGCAACTTGCGTCCGCTCCGGCAGAAGCTGCTGGACGTGGTGACTTTGCGATGGCGTTCGATCGAGGTCGAAATCGATTGGTCGTGCATGGCGGTTGGCCGGGTGGCGGACAACTTCTCACCGACACGCTCGAATGGGATCCCGCGAGCAACTCATGGCAACGATGGGCAACCAGTCCGATCGGAAACCGCTATGCGCATCGCATGGCGTATGACGAAGCGCGTGGTGAGATCATCCTGCACGGCGGCTACTACTTCACCAACAAGAACGACACGTGGCGGTGGAACGGGAGTTCGTGGTCGCTCGCGGGCACTTCGGGGCCGGCGCGCTACGTCTTTGGCATGACGTACGACAGTGGCCGTCAGCAGGTCATTCTGCATGGAGGAACGACCTGCTGCGGCGAGGTCGAGTATCCGCAGACCTACACATGGAACGGAACGTCATGGTCGCTCTGTCCGGTGCAGGGGCCGGCGCGCGGGTACATGAACATCGCTTTCGATCGGAAGCGTGATGTCCTCGTACTTCCAGGTGGCATGGGACCTACGCCAAATGGCCGAGCCTATGTCCCTGAGACCTGGGAGCTGGCGATGAGCGTCGCTCCGAGCACGCTTCGGGTGCCTCTGGAGTATCCGAGCATTCAAGCCGCGGTTGATGCGGCCGTTGCGGGTGACACGGTGTTGGTTGCTCCCGGCGAGTACGTCGAAAGCGTGAACCTTCGCGGTAAGGCGATCCTCGTGAAGAGCGAGGAGGTCGGAGGAGCGGTTGTCCTTGCGCCTGAAGGGTCTCGATCGTTCGTCGCGAATTCGAATGAGAGCGCAGGCACGCGTGTCATCGGGTTCCGCATCGGACGAAGCGGGAAGAACGGTGGTGGTGCGGCGGTCTCCGCTGCCTCACCCGTCTTTGACTCGTGCGAGTTCGTCGGCTGCCGCAACGAGACTGGCGGTGGTGCGCTCGTCGAAGGAGGAGCGCCGGCATTCATCGCCTGTGACTTCTCCGGATGCGTCGCCACGAGTACGTGTTGTCTGACCTTCGGAGGTGGTGGCGCGATTCGAAACCTCGGCGGCAGCATCCTGGCTGAACGCTGCGCGTTTCTGCATTGCAGCGGGTATCAAAACGCTCACTCCATCATGCAGGAAGGCGGGAGCATTGCTGTCCGCGGATCCGCGTTCGTATCGAACGTGCTGGGAGGATTTGCACAGACCTACAACGCTTACGGGTCTTTCCTGCTCGAAGACACGACGTTCGACGGCATCGATGGATCGACCTGCGTCTTCGGCTGGGATCCGTATACGGTGCGTGGATGTGTGTTTCGAAACGCGACAACGTATTCGATCGTCGACATCCGATTCGGGAACACCGTGCTTGAGGATTGCCGAGTCGAGCGCAGTTCGATCACGGGTGGATACCTCTTCCGTGTGACCTATTCAGGCACGTACTCCGCGGAAGACGTCATCGTGTGCAACTCGCCGGGACAGCCCTTCCAAGGCCCGTGGACCGATCTCGGCGGAAACGACTTCAATGCCTCTTGCTCGTGTTTCGGCGACATCAACGGAGACGGCATGGTTGACGGCTTCGATCTGAGTGTCGTTCTCTCGGGATGGCAGAACGGACCCGGCTCGAACGAGGGCGATCTCTCGGGCGACGGCGAGACCGATGCGGTCGATCTCGCGCTCATCCTCGTGAACTGGGGAGGATGTCCGTGAGCACGAAGCCCGCACCGTGAGACTCGGTTTGAAAAAGAAAGGGCCCGTGCGTCTCGAAGGACGCACGGGCCCTCGTTCGTCGATCGGATGCGAACGACGGACCGGTATGTCGAACGCCCTGAGTGCGCTTAGGTGCTCACGGTGCCGACCTGCGCCGGCACGAGGATCTCGGCCTTCGTCTTGGCGAGGACTTCCTCGACGGTGACGCCCGGCGCGAGTTCCTTCAGCGCGAATCTTCGCTTCGCCGGGTTCGACCTGTCCATCTCGAGCACGCACAGTTCGCTGATGACCATGTCGATGCAGCGGCGGCCCGTCAATGGCAGCGTGCACGCGGGGATGATCTTCGACTCGCCCTTCTTGTTGACGTGCTCCATCATCACGACGACGCGCCTCACGCCCGCGACGAGATCCATCGCGCCGCCCATCCCCTTGACCAGCTTGCCGGGGATCATCCAGTTCGCGATGTCGCCTTCCTGAGAGACCTCCATCGCGCCGAGGATCGCGAGGTCGATGTGGCCGCCGCGGATCATGGCGAAGCTGTCGGCGCTCGAGAAGAACGAGTGGCCGGGCACGCCCGTCACGGTCTGCTTGCCGGCGTTGATGAGGTCGGGATCAACCTCCGCGTCGGTCGGGAACGGTCCCATCCCGAGGAGCCCGTTCTCCGACTGGAGCCAGACCTGCATGCCCGCGGGCACGTAGTTGGCGACGAGGGTCGGCATGCCGATGCCGAGGTTCACGTAGTAGCCGTCGCGGAGTTCCTGCGCGGCGCGCCGGGCGATCTGGTTGCGGTCGAGGGGCATAGGGCGGAGATGATACGCCACGCCGCAGGCGCTTTCCGCGG
>JBIIYI010000141.1:0-7079 GCA_044346895.1 Phycisphaerales bacterium | reverse complement strand
ATCCGACGCTATCCTGCGCGCCCCATGTCGCTGCCCACGCATCCGGTCCTCGACCGCCTCGGTCTCGCGAATCACGCCCGCATCTGCGCCCCCGGCACGCCGGACTCGGTCACCTCGGACAACCCCGCGACCGGGCAGCCGATCGCCGCGGTCCGGCTCGAGTCGCGCGCGGCCTACGAGAGCGCGATCGCGCGCGCGGTGAAGGCGCAGGCGTCGTGGCGGCAGCTTCCCGCCCCGAAGCGCGGCGAGATCGTGCGCCGGATGGGCAACGCCTTCCGCGACATGAAGGAGCCGCTCGGCGAACTCGTCTCGCTCGAGATGGGCAAGATCAAGGCGGAAGGCCTCGGCGAGGTGCAGGAATCGGTCGACATCGCCGACTTCTCGGTCGGCCTCGCGCGGCAGCTCTACGGCCTCTCGATGCACTCGGAGCGCCCCGGCCACCGCATGTACGAGCAGTGGCAGCCGCTCGGCGTCGTCGGCTGCATCACGGCGTTCAACTTCCCCAACGCGGTGTGGGCGTGGAACGCGATGATCGCCGCGGTCTGCGGCGACGCGGTGATCTGGAAGCCGTCGCTCGTGACGCCGCTCACCGCGATCGCGACCAGCGAGATCTGCTGGAAGGTGCTGCGCGAGCAGGAACTCTGGCGGCCCGAAGGCATCGACCCCGCGGACCTCTTCCCGCTGATCATCGGCACCGACGCCGAGGTCGGCGAGGCGATGATCGCGGATCGGCGGCTGCCGCTCATCTCGGCGACGGGTTCGTGCCGCATGGGCCGCCGCGTCGGCGAGGTCGTGGCGAAGCGCCTCGGTCGATGCCTGCTCGAACTCGGCGGCAACAACGCGATCATCGTGATGGACGACGCCGACATGGAGCTCGTGACGCGCGCGGTCCTCTTCGGCTCCGTCGGCACCGCGGGGCAGCGCTGCACGACGACGCGGCGCCTCCTCGTCCACGAGAAGGTTGTCGACGCGCTCTGCGAGCGCCTCGCGAAGGCGTACAAGTCGGTGCCGATCGGCGACCCGCTCGCCGCGGGCACGCTGATGGGCCCGCTCGTCAACGCGCAGGCCGTCGCCGGCATGCGCCACGCGTGCGTCGAGGCGGAGAAGGAGGGCTGCACGCTTCTCGCGGGCGGCGTGGCGGGCATCGACCGCTTCAGCGGAAAGCCCGGCAACTTCGTCGAGCCGACGCTCTATCGCGTGCCGAAGGGCGGTCGCCCGCGCATCTGCTGCGAGGAAACCTTCGCGCCGATCCTCTACGTCTACTCGGTCGCGAGCCTCGACGAGGCGATTGAGATCCAGAACTCGGTCGATCAAGGTCTTTCGAGCGCGATCTTCACGCTGAACATGCGCAGCGCCGAGCGCTTCCTCTCGACCGAGGGCTCGGACTGCGGCATCGCGAACGTGAACATCGGCACGTCGGGCGCCGAGATTGGCGGCGCGTTCGGCGGCGAGAAGGACACGGGCGGCGGCCGCGAGTCGGGCTCCGACTCGTGGAAGCAGTACATGCGCCGCCAGACCTGCACGATCAACTGGTCGAAGGATCTGCCGCTCGCGCAGGGAATCAAGTTCGACGTGTGAGCGGCGTGGCGGCGCATGCGATCGCGCGGGGTCGACGCCGCTGACGGATGAGGAAACAGCACGCAGGCTGCGGAGGCGAACCTCCGCAGCCTGCGTGCTTCCTCACCACGTTCGCGGGCGATGCAAACGTCCCGCGTCGATCAGTTCTTCGGCGTCGCCGGAGCCGCGGGCTTTGCGGGGGCCGTTGGCGCTGCGGGTGCCGCCGGGGTCGCAGGCGCGGCGGGAGTCGTCGGGGCCGTCGGCTTCGCCGCGGCGTCCTTGATCTTCGCCGCGTCTTCCTTCGAGAGGATCTCCGCCTTGGTGATGACGACGTCTTCGGTCGGCCAGTTGGGCATGCCGTTCTTGACGCCCGTCTTCGACGCCGCGATCGCGTCGACGACGTCCATGCCCGAGACGACCCGTCCGAACACCGCGTAGCCCGCGCCGCCCGAAATCGGGCGATCGAGATTCGGGTTGTCCTTGTGGTTGATGAAGAACTGGGCCGTCGCGCTGTTCGGGTCGTTGGTGCGCGCCATCGCGATCGTGCCGCGCATGTTCTTCAGGCCGTTCTGCCACTCGTTCTGGATGCCGGAGTTCGTCTTCTTCTGCTCGCCCTTCTCGGTGAAGCCGCCGCCCTGGATCATGAAGCCCGAGATGACCCGGTGGAACACGGTGCCGTCGTACTGGCCGCTCTTCACGTAGTCGATGAAGTTGGCCACCGAGATCGGGGCCTTCGCGCCGTCGAGTTCGAGGACGATGTCGCCCTTCGAGGTCTTCAGGACGACGTGGGTCATCTCGACCGCGGCGGGGGCCACGGGCTGGCCCGCCGGCGGGGGCGCGGAGGGCTTCGCGTCCTGTGCGGATGCGGAAGCGGCGAGCGCGAACGTGGAGGCGAGGAGGACGGCGGCGGCGAGCGGTCGAAGGCTGTTCATGGTGGTTTCTCGGGTCGGGCGAAAGGAACGCCGATGATACCCGCGGTGCCGTATTGCGCGGACGCGTCGCGGCGGGTTCCCGCGCCGCATTCCGCAACGCGAGCGGCCCGTGTCGCGTAGCATCGCACCCCCGTCGGGACACCGGCCGGGAACGCCAGATTCCGCGCGGGTTGCGGATGCAACAGCCGATCGCCCGCGACTCCGACTGACCTCGCTCCGACCGAACCACGCTCCGACCGAACCACGCTCCGACCGACCATCGGCTCGCGGCGCATCACCTCTCCCCACGAACGACGCATGACGCCTTCGAACCAACCGGACGCCGGCAGCGCCTCGAACCCTCGGACCCGCACGGCTTCCGCCGAGCAGGGCGCTCCCTGGTGGCGCCGAGGGATCGCGGGCTGGACGCTCGACCTCTTCTCGAGCGTCAAGTTCGGCATCTGGCTGCTCGTCATCCTCTTCATCTACTCGTCGGTCGGTTCCGCCGGCATCGTCTACCCCGACTTCGATGCGGGTACGTGGAACCTCTTCAACCCGGAGAACTGGGCGCACGACCAGATGCGCCAGTGGCGCGGCCTCGAGATGACCGAGTTCGAGTGGTTCCACTGGTGGCCGTTCGACCTGATGATGATCCTCATCGCGATCAACATCGCGGTCACCACCGTGCGGCGCATTCCGTTCAAGGCGGTGAACTACGGCGTGTGGATGATCCACACGGGCATCCTCGTCCTGATCGTCGGCTCGTTCATCTACTTCGGCACGAAGGTCGAGGGCGACACGCCCGTCGCGCGCAGGCGCGTGGTCGCGACCTACGAGGTCGTCGCCGCCGACGGGACGAGGTCGACGCGGACGGCCGAGGTGCTCGCCGCACCGGGCAACCGCACGGTGTCCGGCGAGGGCGCCGACGCGACCACCTTCGAGGTCATGTCGATCGATCCCGACTGGGAACTCCTCACCGGCGACGACAGGGGCAAGCGCACCTACAGCGTGACCGTCGCGGTGACGCGCGGCGAGAAGCGCTACATGCGGCAGCTGCTCGTCGGCTACCCGCAGCTCACCGAGGACCTGATCTTCACCGACGATCCGCAGCAGCCGATGAAGCGCTCGGTGAAGGAGACCGGGAAGCCGATCTACGACGAGACCATGTCGATGCGTCTCGAGTACGAGCCGCAGGACCACTTTTATCTCCGCAACGAACTCGTGAAGTCGTGGGCGCTCTACGTGCGCAAGCCGGGCGACGGGAAGTGGGTCGAGCGGAAGATCGAGGGAATGCCGCTCTACAACGACTACGTCGGAGACCGCGATCTCGTGTGGCAGGAGGGCGGCGACGAACTGCTCCCGCTCGATCCGCTCGACATCCCTGTGGCCGCGACGGATCCCGCCGATCCGTTCCCCGACGTCGAGTTCCGCGTGAACGGCTACCTCCGCTTCGCGGTGCCGCGGAGCCGCTTTCTCGACGGCCCGGCGGGTTCGCCGCTGAATCCCGTGGCGAACGTCAGCGTCGCGAGCGACCGCATGGGGCCGGATGGCCGCGGCGAGCGCGCGCGCTACACGCTGGTCGCGCGCGACCCGGAACGCGCGGTCGCGGACGGGGGAGTGCTCCGCTTCGCGACCATCGCGGACGAGGCCGAGTTCGCGCGATTCACGCGGCAGCCGTCGGTGACGATCCGCATCCCCTCGAAGGGCATCGAGATCCGCGAGGAGATCCGCGACGTGGCCGCGGTGAATCCCGAGGCGCCCTTCGTCGAGATCAAGGGCACGGAGGACGCGGGCAAGGCCGCGTACGCCTATCGCGTGGCCAACGTGCGCGACGACGTCCCGATCGGCTCGGGCCGCGTCTCGGTCGCGATCCTCGAGGTCCGCACGCCGAAGGGGCTCTTCCGCCGCTGGGTCTTCAGCGATCCGTCGCTCACGCGCGACGTGGTGCAGCCGGACGCCTCCGACGCGCACGGCGCGCCGAAGATGCAGGACGACTCGATCGAGACCTACTACGAGCCTGGAAACGGCCTCGCGCTGGTGACGCTCGTGCACGGTCCCGAGGAGGAGCGCGTGCGGATGGTCTCGTCGATCGGAGAGGGCACCTCGACCGTCGAGCTCAAGGAGCGCGAGACCGTCCCGCTCGCGGGCGGCGTCACGGTGCGCATCGAGGACCTCATGCCGCGCGCGGTCTTCGCGACCAAGCCGCGCGTCGTGCCGAAGGAGCAGCGCGAGCGCGACCTCCTCGAGAACCTCTCGCAGGTGCTCGTGTCGGGGCCGGGATTCGCGCCGCAGTGGATGCAGTTCAACCGCTGGGTCTACGACCGGCCCGAGGAGGTCCTCCGGCGCACGGCCTACAACCCTCTGCTCGTGAGGCTCAACGATGGCCGCGAGGTCGAGCTCCTCTTCTCGCGCCAGCGGCTGCCGCTCGGCACCGACGTCGCGCTCGAGGAGTTCGTGCTGACGTCGCACATGGGCGGATTCACCGGCGTGATGAGCACGATCCGCGACTACCAGAGCAACCTGCGGTTCCGCGACGCGGGCTCGGAGTGGTCGGAGCCAGTGGCCGTGAGCGTCAACGCCCCGATCGAGCACGACGGACTCTGGTACTTCCAGGCGCAGTGGGATCCGCCCGACTCGTCGACGGAGGAGGGCGTGCGGCCGAGCGCGGGCCTCAACTACACGGTGCTCGGAGTCGGCAACCGCAACGGCGTGTACATCCAGCTCCTCGGCTGCGTGATCGCGGTGGCGGGCATGATCTACGCGTTCTACGTGAAGCCCGTCCTCAAGCGGCGGCGCCAGGATGAGGTGCTCGCCGGGCTGTCGCGCGACGGCGGACGCGAGACGCGCGTTCCGGGCAAGGGACCGAAGGAGGCAACGGCATGAGATCGTTCCACCGCATCCACGGCATCCACGGTATCCACCGCATCCACGCGGGCGTCCCCGCGCTTTCGCGACTGGTCGCGTGCGTCGCGATCGCGATCGCGCTTGTGGGAAACTTCGGTCTCCGCACGACGTCCGCAGGCGCGGCGCCGCAGGCTTCCGACGCGGGGGCCGGCGCTCCTTTGAGCGCTGATTCGGGCGCCGTGCCGCTCACCGCACCGTCCACCGCGCCGTCCACCCCGCCGTCGAGCGAGGTCGCCGGACCGGGCGCTCGCTTCGTCGACCGCATCGACCTCCGTCCGCTCGCGACCATCGCCGTCCAGAACGACGGGCGTCTCAAGAGCCTGTCGAGCCTCGCGCAGGAGATGATGTCGTTCGTCTCCGGTCCGCGTTCGATCGACGGCCAGGATCCGCTGTTCACCTACCTCGACATGCTCTTCCGTCCCGACGCCTACCGCGACGCGGACGTGATCTACGTCAAGGGCGCCGGGCCGCGGAAGCGCCTCTCCGACGCGCTCCTCGCGGGGGCGCGGCCGCAGGATCTGCCCGAACTCCAGGAGCGCATGAAGGTCTTCGCGAAGACCGGGCTGATCTCGGAGACGCTGGTCCTCAAGCCGGAGGCCGTCAAGGTGCTCGGCGAGATGAAGGGCGACCTCATCCGCACGGAGAAGGTCGTGCGCGCGATCGAATCGGCGCTCGCGGTGAAGGATCCGCGGTTCCTCCTGTCGAAGCTGCGCGTCGTGCCGCGCGGCGACGGCGACCTGACGAAGGAGTGGCACGGCATCTCGTCGCTGATGTTCTCCGACGGCGCAGAGCCCGTGCCCGGCTCGATGCTGCTCCTCGCCGAGAACAAGGGGCAGCCCGACGACCTGAAGCCCGAGCAGGCGACCGCGGTCGGCGACGCGTGGCGGAAGCTCGTGAGCGCGTGGCTGAAGGGCGATGCGGATGCGGCGAACGCGGCGATGGCCTCGCTCGCGCAGGTGCTTCCCCAGATCGACCCGACGCACTATCCGGATCGCGAGCGGCTCGCGTGGGAGTACTGGTACTTCGAGAACGACCACATGACGCGCGTCTGGCTCGTCTACATGGCGGCCGCCGTCTTCCTCCTGCTCGGATTCGTGTGGAAGTGGCCGCGCGCGCGGGCGATCGGCCTCGGCATCTTCGGTCTCGCGGTCGTCCTGCACACCGCCGCCGTCATGCTGCGCTGGTACATCGCCGACCGCTGGCCGAACTCGAACATGTTCGAGGCCGTGACGACCGCGGCGTGGATGGGCGCGGTCGGCGCGGTCGCGATCGAATGGTGGGTGCGGAAGTCGGCGATGTTCAGCCTGTTCGCGCTCGGTGCGGCGGTGTCGGGCATGGTCGCGCTGATGGCCGCGCACTTCCTTCCCGTGCAGCTCAATCCGGCGATCTCGAACATGATGCCCGTCCTCCACGACGTGTGGCTCTACATCCACACGAACGTGATCATCTTCAGCTACGTGCTGATCTTCATGGCCGCGGTGAGCGCGGGCATCTACATCCTGCACCGGGCGTTCGGCGGCGCGGCGACCTATGCGCGCGTCGGCGGCGCCGCGAGCCTGATCGTCACGGGCAACCACGGCGAGGAGCGCATGGCGCGCGGACGCGCGGCGCTCGGAGAGATCCTCGACGGCACCACGATGGTGCTCATGGAGATCTCGTTCGTCCTCCTCTGGGCGGGCATCGTGATGGGCGCGATCTGGGCCGACC
>JBIIYI010000451.1:0-2875 GCA_044346895.1 Phycisphaerales bacterium | reverse complement strand
CGCGAGGAGGTAGGCGATGTTGTCGGCCATCGAGTTGTCCATGCCGCTGAACGCGAGGCCCGCGACCTTGCCGTCGACGAACGCCGGTCCGCCCGAGTTGCCGAAGTTGATCGCCGCGTCCACCTGAACGCGCATGCCCGGCTCGCGCGACTGGCCGATCTCGGCCCACTCGATGCGCGAGATCACGCCGCTCGTCGTCGAGAGCTGCTCGCCGCCGAGCGGATAGCCCATCACGACGACGCGCGCGCCCTCCTTCGGGAGCCCGTCGAGGATCGGGATCGGCGGATGCGCCGCGATGAACGCCTCGTCGCTCGTCGAGAGGAGCGCGAGGTCGCGCGTGGGATCGATGCCGAGGAGCTCGGCCTGTACGGGCAGCGTGGTCTGGTTCGTCTCGAGGAGGATCTCGCTCGCCTGCTCGACGACGTGCGCGTTGGTCAGGATCCGTCCCGGCGCGATCACGACGCCCGAACCTCCGAGATCCTGCGGGCTCTCGCGCTTCCACGGCGTCGTCGGGTCGCGCGACTCCTGCCGCACCTTGATGTTGATCACCGACTTGCGCAGCGCGGCCTCGACCTCGGACGCGGCGTCGGCGGGCTTCGCCTCCTGCGCGGGAGCGGGAGCGGGCTTCGCGGAGGCCGCGTCCTGCGCGTCCTGCGCGGCGTGCGCGGCGAGCGCGAGCGCCGCAGCTGCGACGAGCGCCGTTCCGCGGAACGCGAGGACGGAGGCGAGCGGGCGGACGGGCCGGTGGAAGTCGATGAGCATCGGCGCATTGAACATGGGCCGGGGCGATCGCGCAACGTCCCGCGCGCGAATCCGCCGCTTCTCCCGCACGCCCGTTTCTGCGACAATCCCGCCCCCCGATGGCCCAGTCCCCCGCGCATCTCCCCCGCCGCACCTTCGCGATCATCTCGCACCCGGACGCCGGCAAGACGACGCTCACCGAGAAGTTCCTCCTCTACGGCGGCGCGGTCGCGCTCGCGGGCTCGGTGACGGCCCGCAAGGACCAGCGCGCGACGGCGTCCGACTGGATGGAGCTCGAGAAGCAGCGCGGCATCTCGATCTCGTCGACGGTGCTCCAGTTCGACTACAACGGCTACCGCGTCAACCTGCTCGATACGCCCGGCCACAAGGACTTCAGCGAGGACACCTACCGCGTGCTCACCGCGGTCGACGCGGCGGTCATGGTCATCGACGCAGGCAAGGGCATCGAGCCGCAGACGCGCAAGCTGTTCGAGGTCTGCCGCCGCCGCGGCGTGCCGATCTTCACGTTCATGAACAAGTGCGACCGGCCGACGAAGGACCCGATCGCGCTTCTCGACGAACTCGAGAGCGTGCTCGGGATCGGCGCGTTCCCCGTGAACTGGCCGTTCGGGAACGGGCCCGAGTTCCGCGGCGTCTACGACCGGCTCGAGAAGCGCCTCCACCTCTTCGAGCGGACGAAGGGCGGCATGCGCGAGGCGCCCGTGCAGGTGATGGGCCTCGATGACCCCGCGATCACCTCGCGCATCGACGCCGACATCTACCGCCAGGGCCGCGACGAGCTCGACATGCTCGAGGGCGCCGGCGCCGGCTTCGACCGTGCGCGCGTCCTCGCAGGCGAGATCACGCCGGTCTACTTCGGCAGCGCCGCGAACAACTTCGGCGTGCAGCTCCTGCTCGACGGATTCCTCGAGCATTCCGCCGATCCCGGCCCCCGCCGCTCGGGCGACCGCCTCGTCGAGCCGAAGGATCCCACCTTCAGCGGCTTCGTCTTCAAGATCCAGGCGAACATGGATCCGAAGCACCGCGACCGCATCGCGTTCGTGCGCGTCGTGAGCGGGAAGTTCGAGCGCGAGATGACGGTGGTCCACGTCCAGAGCGGCAGGAAGATCCGACTCTCGAGCGCGCAGAAGCTCTTCGGCCAGGAGCGCGAGACCGTCGAGGAAGGTGAAGCGGGCGATGTCATCGGCATCATCGGCCACGACATCCTCCAGATCGGCGACACGCTCGCCGAGGACCGCACGATCCGCTTCGGCGAGATCCCGCAGTTCACGCCGGAGGTGTTCGCGTACCTCACGAACCCGCAGCCCGGCAACTCGAAGAAGTACCGCCTCGGCGTCGACCAGCTCCTGAAGGAAGGCGTCGTGCAGCAGATGGAGGTCGGCACCGGACAGGTGAAGACGCCCATCCTCGCGGCGGTCGGTCCGCTCCAGTTCGAGGTCGTGCAGTACCGCCTGAAGAGCGAGTACGGCGCCGAGTCGCGGCTGGAGAAGGCGCGCTGGCAGATCGTGCGCTGGTGGCGGAAGAACGGCGCGCCCGCCGACTTCATGCCCGAACTCCTCAGCGATTCGACGCACGGGATCGACGCCTCCGGACGACCGGTCATCTTCTTCTCCGACGAGTGGTCGCTGCGCAACTTCCAGAAGCGGCAGCCCGAGGTCGAGATCTCGGCGCTCCCGTTCGACGATGCGACGGCCGCGCAGCCCACGAACTCGTAGCCGCGCTCGTCGATGCGCTGGCAGGCGCGCTCGCGCGGGACGCGCGGGACTCCCACGACGACGACTCCCATGACGCTCAGAAAACGAGATGGAATCGAGATGGATCCGAGCCGAATCGCAGCCCTGCACGATGCGATCCGCACCCTCCGCGACGAGGCGACGGCGACGGAGCGCCGCATGCAGGACGCGATCGACGCCGTCCCCGTCGCGATGCGCCGGAGCGCGGAGAACCTCGCGCACTACCTCGCGCTGCGCGCCTCCGACCACGTGCCGCTCCAGGCCGAGCTGATCCGCGCCGGGCTCTCGTCGCTCGCGCGGCGCGAGGCGCACGTCATGCCGACCCTCGACGCGGTCGAGCGCGCGCTCGCGGCGATGAGCGGCCGCGAGGCCGACGCGCC
>JBIIYI010000243.1:0-5001 GCA_044346895.1 Phycisphaerales bacterium | reverse complement strand
GCGGTCGATGGTTCGCCGCAGCGCTGCAACGATCGGAGTCACGGATCGAAGCACCTCGGAGTGGGGCAGATGTACGAGAGCCCCTTCGGCTTCCGCGGCATGCATGGCAACGCCGCGGAGTGGTGCAACAATCGCTGGGACCTCGACTCGCTGGTGCCGAAGGCGGAGGATCGGCCGACGTCCGTACGTGCCGGACTCAAGTCGATTCGAGGTGGAAGCATGCGCGACGCGCGGGAGCGTTGCACCGCGAGCGCGCGCGCTTCCGGAGACTTCGGCGGTCCGAAGTCCGGCTTCCGCATCGCGCGCAGCGTGCCGGCGCATCGGGATCTGTTCATCGCGGAGTGGACCGAGGAGTCGGAAAAGCTCCGCGAACGGGACGATGTCGAACGTCCCCGGCCCGGTCAGACGCAGAATCCGGATGGATCGAATCCGAGCGAGAAGAAGAGTGAACCGGAAGGCAAGGATCCGGGCGCGGCTCCTTCGATGCCGACCGAGACCGAGCGGGAGCCTCAGGAGCAGGATGAGAAGAAGAAGCAGCAGGGAGGACAGGGCATGATTCCTGGCAAGAACAATGGCCAAGGCGGAGGGAACCCGCCACCGCCGCCCCCGGGCGACGGCAAGGATGGAGACTCGCCCGGCGTGCCCGACGGTCCGACGGAGACGAACCAGGGCGGGTGAGCAGCCGGCTCGACGGCATGTGCCGCACTCCGTGCTTTCTGCGGGTGCGTGAAGCGGTGGCGCGTTGGCGGTGAGTTCTCCCCAACGCGCCGCCGCTCTTTTCGATAGGGCCGAGTTCTGGCGCTCGAACGCCGGGACGCTCGATTCCCGGGCGCGTGAAGCCCCGACTCAGGCTCCTCGCATCGCGAGGAGTTGCGAGGAAGTTCGCGCACCGGACCGTCGACCGTCCCGGCGCGATGTGAGTCGCCGCGGCGCGGTTCGGCGCCGGTCGCGGATCCTCATCGTGCGCGGTTCGGCACCGCGGCGCGGTTCGTCACCACCGCGTGCGACCCGTGAACGCCGCCTGCGGTTCGTCACCGCGGCGCGCCGTCGTGGTGCTTCGCCACGGTTCCGACGGCCGCATCCTCCGCGGCTCGCATACATTGCGCGAATGCTCGGATTTGCGGCTACATCCCTCGGCCTTCTCGCGACGACCTGCCTGCACGCGTCGATCGTCCTGTCGGGACCGCCCGACCTCTCGCTCGATCGGAACGGCGCGCTCGTCGTTCCGCCATCGGTCCTCCTCGAGGGCGACCCGTTCCGCCAGCTCGACGAGGTGCTGCCGACGCCGAACGACTTCCGCACCGCGTCCGGTGCGCCCGGACCGCGCTACTGGCAGCAGAAGGTCGACCACGACATCGAGGTCGAGCTCGACCCCGCGCGCGCCGAGATCTCCGGCCGCCAGCGCGTCGTCTACCACAACAACTCGCCCGACGAACTGCGCTACCTCTGGGTGCAGCTCGACCAGAACCGCTTCCGGCGCGACTCGCTCGGCGAGCGCGCGGAACCGGCGCCCGATCTCTCGTCGCCGCAGGACATCCGGTTCCTGCGCAACCTCGTCGAGCAGGCGGAGTGGGAGGGCGGCTACCGCGACGTCGTCGTGCAGGGCGCGGCGGGCGCGCCGCTCGCGGCGACCGTCGTCGACACCATGATGCGCATCGATCTCCCCGAGCCGCTCGCGCCGGGCGGCCGCTTCGAGTTCTCGATGTCGTGGCGGTTCGCCGTGGTGAAGAACACCGTGACGCGCGCGCGCTCGAACTACGAGCTGCTCGGCGAAGGCGACACGGAGCGGAAGGACGCCGACCTCGCGCCGCTCTACGTCGTCGCCCAGTTCTTCCCGCGCCTCGCGCCCTACGACGACGTGCGCGGCTGGCAGCACAAGCAGTTCCTCGGGCAGGGCGAGTTCGCGCTCGAGTTCGGCGACTACACGCTCGCGGTGACGGTGCCGGACACGTGGACGGTCGGCGCGACGGGCGAGCTCCAGAACCCGGCGGACGTGCTCACCGACGCCCAGCGCGAGCGACTCGCCGCAGCCGCCGCCGACGAGAAGCCGCGCTTCATCACGACGCCCGAGGAGGCCGCCGAACGCCGCGCCGCGAAGCCCGCGGGCAAGCGCACGTGGCGGTTCGCCGCGCGCAACGTCCGCGACGTCGCCTTCGGCGCGAGCGCCGCCTTCATCTGGGATGCGGCGAAGGCGCCCGTTCCCGGCACCGACCGCGCCGCGCTCGCGATGAGCTACTACCCGCAGGAGGCCGAGCCCCTGTGGAGCCGCTACTCGACGCATGCCGTCGCGCACACCGTCGATTCGTACTCGCGCCACGCCTATCCCTATCCGTACCCCGTTGCGATCAGCGTGAACGGCCCGGTCGGCGGCATGGAGTACCCCATGATCTCCTTCAACGGGCCGCGTCCCGAGAAGGACGGCACCTATTCGGCCGGATCGAAGTGGGGGCTCGTCTCGGTCGTGATCCACGAGGTCGGGCACAACTGGTTCCCGATGTTCATCAACTCCGACGAACGGCAGTGGACCTGGATGGACGAGGGCCTCAACACCTTCTGCCAGTTCATGGCCGAGCAGGAGTGGGAGCGGAAGTACCCGAGCGGCCGCGGCGAACCGGAGAAGATCGTCGGATACATGACGGACCTCGCGCAGGAGCCGATCATGACGAACTCGGAGAGCGTGCGGAAGCTCGGCCCGAACGCGTACGCGAAGCCGGCCACCGCGCTCAACGTGCTGCGCGAGACGGTGCTCGGGCGCGAGCTCTTCGACTTCGCGTTCCGCGAGTACTGCCGCCGCTGGGCGTTCCGGCGGCCGGAGCCCGCCGACTTCTTCCGCACCATGGAGGATGCGTCCGGCGTCGACCTCGACTGGTTCTGGCGCGGCTGGTTCTACACCACGCGGCCGGTCGACATCTCGATCGAGAAGCTCACGCGCTACACGCTCGATTCGCGCGACCCCGAGATCGTGAAGCCGGAGCGGAAGTCGGAGCGCGACGGGCGGCCGAAGACGCTCAGCGAATCGCGCGACGCCGCGCTCGAGCTGCGCGCGGATCGCTTTCCCGAGCTGCTCGACTTCTACTCGACGTTCGACGAACTCGACGTGACCCCGGAGGATCGCCGGCGGTTCCAGTCGCTCGTCGCGCGGCTCGGCGAGCGCGACGCGGCGCTCCTCGCGACGCCGCTCCACTTCACGGTCGCCCGCTTCCTGAACGATGCGGGCATTCCGTCGCCGCTTCCGCTGACGATCACGTACGCGGATGGCTCGACCGAGGAGATGACGCTTCCCGCCGAGATCTGGCGCTACGCCGGCGGGGCGGAGGCGTCGAAGCTGTTCGTGACGGCGAAGGAGATCGTCCGCGTCGAGCTCGACCGGCGCCGTGAGACGGCCGATCGCGATCCGAGCGACAACGCATTCCCGCAGGAGATCGCGCGGGGGTCGTTCGCCGTGGAGCCGCGCGATCGCGGCACCAATCCGATGCGGGAGGCCGCGGTGAGCGAACGCCGCGAGAAGACCCTCGCGAGCGCGCGATCGCTCGGACGACGCGCGGCCGACGCGGTCCGCGCGGGTCGGAGCGCCGGCAGCGTGGCGGTCGACGCGACCGAGCGCGATGGTTGGGATCGCGCGTTCGTCGTCCTCGACGGCGCGGAGAGTTCGAGCGGCGGCGTCGCGCAGGTCGTGTCGGCCGGGCCCGACGGTGCCGTCGGTACCGAGGACGACGTGACGTTCATCGTGGGCTCGGATGGCGAGGTCCGCGAGCGCGTGCGTCGGCGCGGAGCGGGTTCGTGAGTCTTCGGGGGGGACCTGCGATCGGCTGCCCACGCGCCGTCGAGGTGCTCGGCGCGCGCCTGGGGCTCGGCGGACGCTGCGTCGGGACGCGCGGTGGACCCGGCGCGATGCGCGCGGCGGGTCTTTCGGCGGCGCTCGGCCGGAGCAGCCGCCCGGTGCGCGATCTCGGCGACATCGTCGCGCGGGACGTGCCGCGCATGCCCGGGCGCGACCCGGGCCCCGCGCTTTCGTCGGAGGTCGAGCGCTACTCACTCGAGCTGCGTGCTGCAGTGGAGGCCATGCTCGATCGAGGGTCGCTTCCGTGCGTCCTCGGCGGCGACCACTCGCTCGGCGCGGCGACGCAGGCGGCGATCGGGCGCTTCGCGCGAAGGCGGGGTTGGGAGGCGCCGGGGATCGTGTGGATCGATGCGCACACCGATTCGAACACGATGGAGACGACGCCGTCGGGCAACCTGCACGGGATGATGCTCGCGGCCATCCATGGCCTCGACGTGCCGGCGTTCCGGCGCGTGGTCGAGGGAGGGCTGCGCGATCCGCGGCGGACGGTGTTCCTCGGCGCGCGCGACATCGACGAGGGTGAGCGGGAGATCGTCGCGCGACTCGGATGCACGGTCATCGCTCCGGCGGACATCGCGCGGATGGGCGCGGCCGCTGCGGCGCGCGAGGCGCTGCGCATCGCGGGGGGGAGCGACGGACGTTGCAGCGTCAGTTTCGATCTCGACAGCCTCGATCCATCGATCGCACCGGGGGTCGACTGCCATGTGCCCGGAGGACTCGATTGGGCGACGGCGGAGGAGATCCTGAAGGTGTGCGGCGCGGCGGAGGGGTTGGTGGCGGTGGAGGTGGTCGAGGTGAATCCGTCGGCGGACGCGGATGGGCGGACGGCGCGGCTGGCGGTCGAGGCAGCGGCGCTTCTGTGCCCCTGACCACCGACGGTGCACGGCATATGCCATGCAGTGCCAGGCACTGCATGGCATATGCCGTGCACTGGGTGGTATGCACTGGGTGGTATGCACTGCGTGGCACTGGATTGCACTGCCCGGCACCGAACGCATCGATGCTGCGCGCGCGGCCCTCGCAGGAGCGTGATTGGCTTGCGTGGGTGTGCACGGCACATGCCACCCAGTGCCTGGCACTGGGTGGCATGTGCCGTGCACTGCATTGCACTGCATGGCACTGGGTGGCACCGGGTCGGACCGCGCCGCGCTCAGACAGGG
>JBIIYI010000180.1:0-6194 GCA_044346895.1 Phycisphaerales bacterium | reverse complement strand
CCAGCCTCGCCGCGTGCAGGCAGAGCCGCGCTCGTGCCGCGCGCGCAGCTCCGTCCGCATACAACTCGTCCCCGAGGATCGGATGCCCGATCGCGAGCATGTGCACGCGCAACTGGTGGCTGCGCCCCGTCCTCGGCAGGAGCCGCACCCGCGTCCACGCGAATCCATCGGCGTCCGCTCCGCGCTCGAGCACCTCGAAGACCGTCAGGCTCGGCTTACCTTCCGTCGGATGGACGATCTGCCGAGCGCTGCCGAGCGCTTCCTTCCGAAGCGGCAGATCGACCTCGCCACGATCGCACGCGACGTGACCCGCGACGAGCGCCTCGTATTCCTTCTCAACCGCGCGCGCTTCGAACGCCATCGAGAGCGTGCGGTGCGTGGCTGCATCGCGTGCGAGCACGATTGCGCCCGAGGTGTCGCGATCGAGACGGTGCACGATGCGCGCACCCGGATGGTCGGCCTGAAGACGGGCCACGAGGCAATCCGCCTTCTCCGGGCCGATGCCGGGCACCGAGAGGAGCCCCGAATCCTTGTCGCAGATGACGAGGAAGGGGTCGGCGAGCAGGATGCGGTAGCCGGGTTCGCGCACGGGAGGGGCTACACTAACCGCCCCATGCCGATCCGTTCCACCGTCCTTCGCGCGCCCGTCTCCGCTTTCGCCCTCTGCGGCATCTTCGCCGTCTCCGCCACCGCGCTCGCGTCGTGCGCGGCGAACCGCGAACCGGGCGATGCGAAGTCGCGGGAGTCGGCTGCGGCGGCGAACGTCGCCTCGGATGCGACGCAGACCACACCCGCCGCGACGACCACGACGGCCCGCGAACCCGGCGTGAGGGGCGCGCGGCAACTCACCTTCCCCGACCGCTTCATCAAGGCGGGCGAGGCGTACTTCTCGCCCGACATGAAGCGCATCGTCTTCCAGGCGATCGAGGTCCCCGAGGGCGAGGAGAGCCCGGCCGACTTCTACGCGATGTACGTCTGCGACGTCGTGCGCAGCGACTCGGGAGACATCACGGGCGTCGCGAACATCCGTCGCGTCTCGCCGAAGGGGAGCGCCAACACCTGTGGATGGTTCCACCCGACCGACCCGAACCGCCTCCTCTTCGCGTCGACCGTCGGAGCGCCGACCGCCGAGAACACGCCCGGCTACCAGCGCGGAACCTCGCGCTACCGATGGGCCTTCCCGCCCGAGACGCGCATCGTCGAGGTCGATCTCCGCACGGCCGACGGAACCGCCGCGTCGCTCAAGCCGCTCGAAGGCGACGGCAAGGCCTACGTCGCGGAAGGGAGCTGGTCGCCCGACGGCAGGCACCTTCTCTTCTGCTCGCTCGAATCGGGCGACGGCGATCTCTGCGTCCGCGACCTGAAGACGGGGCGCCGCACGGCGATCGTGACCGCTCCGGGCTACGACGGAGGCCCCTTCTTCTCGCCCGATGCGCGGAGGATCTGCTACCGCTCCGACCGGAACCGCGACAACCTGCTGCAGGTGTACGTTGCGGATCTCGTCTACGACGCCGACGGCTCGATCACGGGGATCGCGAACGAGACGCAGCTCACGTCGAACGAGCACGTCAACTGGTGCCCGTTCTTCCGCCCCGACGGCCGCACGCTCGTCTACGCGACGAGCGAGATCGGACACCGCAACTACGAGGTCTTCGAGATCGTCCTGCCCGCGAAGGCGGGCGAGGCGCCGGTCCGCCGGCGCGTGACCGACGCCGAAGGCGCGGACGTCCTTCCCGTCTTCTCGGCCGATGGCAGGTGGATGCTCTGGACCGGCCAGCGCCACGAGGGGAAGTCGAGCCAGCTCTACGTCGGTGAATACGTCGGCGAATACGTCGGTGAATACGTCGGGGAATCCGTCGAGAAGGGCGCCGCCAAGTGAGCGCGCCATGCTGAACTCGATCTCCGGCCGACGCTACCTGATCCCGTTCCGATCGCAGCTCCTCCCTGCGATCTTCACCGACACGCTCGTGATCGGTTCGGGCGTTGCCGGCCTGCGCGCGGCACTCGCCGCGTGCGAGCACGGCGAAGTGATCGTCGTCGCGAAGGACGACCTCGAGCGGACGAACACCGCCTGGGCGCAGGGGGGCATCGCCGCCGTGCTGGCCGACGACGACCGCCCGGAGGACCACGTGGCCGACACGTTCGCGGCCGGCGCGGGGCTCTGCGAACCGGAGACGGTGCGCGTGCTCGTCGAGGAGGGGCCGCGCGAGGTCGAGCGGCTGGTCGAACTCGGCATGCGCTTCGATCGCGATGCGGGCGGCAGGCTCGCGCTTACGCGTGAAGGTGGACATGGCCGACGCCGCATCGTCCACTCCGATGGCGACGCGACCGGGCGCGAACTCTCGCGCGCGCTCGTGGCGGCGTGCCGCGCCGATCCGCGCATCCGCCTCTTCGACCGCTGCTTCACCCTCGATCTCGTCACCGCTGGCCATGCGCCCATCGGGAAGGACCCGGTGCTCGGCGCGATCACGCATCACCCGAAGTACGGCCTGCAGTTGATCTGGGCCCGCTCGACGATCCTCGCCTCGGGCGGCATGGGGCAGCTCTGGCGCGAGACGACGAACGCGCGCGTCGCCACCGGCGACGGCGTCGCGATGGCGTGGCGCGCGGGCGCGACCGTCGCGGATCTCGAGTTCGTCCAGTTTCACCCGACCGCGCTCTACGTCGCGGGTGCGGGGCGGCACCTGATCTCGGAGGCCGTGCGCGGCGAGGGCGCGCACCTCGTCGATCGCGCGGGCAGGCGCTTCATGGAGGGCCGCCACCCGCTCGCTGAACTCGCGCCGCGCGATATCGTCAGCCGAGGCATCGTCGACCATCTCGCCGCGACGCAGGATCCGAACGTCTTCCTTGATGCGCGCGCCATGGGAAGCGAGGGATTCGCGCGTCGGTTCCCCGGCCTCGCGGCGCTCCTCCAGGGTTTCGGCATCGACCCCGGGAACGAGCCGATTCCGGTGATGCCGGCCGCGCACTACACGATCGGCGGTGTCTGGACCGACCTCGACGGCGCGACGGGCGTCCCGGGCCTCTATGCGTGCGGCGAAGTCGCCTGCAACGGACTCCATGGCGCGAACCGCCTCGCCTCGAACTCGCTGCTCGAGGGGCTCGTGTTCGGGCGGCGCGCGGGCATGGCCGCGGCGGTCGCGGCCGCGCAGGCGCGCGCGAACGTCCGCGTCGTGAGCGACATCCGGCCGAGCGAGAAGGGCGAACTCGATCTCGTCGACGTGCGATCGAGCCTCCGCAGCGCGATGTGGCGCAACGTCGGCATCGTCCGCACGGGCAACCGGCTGGCGGACGCCCTCGACATGATCCACTTCTGGTGCCGCTACACGCTCGACAAGATCTTCGACGATCCGGCGGGCTGGGAGATCCAGAACATGCTCTCCTGCGCCGCACTCGTCGCGTCGAGTGCGCGCGCGCGCGAGGAATCCCGCGGGACGCACTTCCGAAGCGATCATCCGACGACGACGTCGTCGGGCGAGGTACGTCGGATGTACCGGATCGGAGACGCGCCGCCCGAACTCCGGCCGGTTCCGCGTCCCTCGATGCGGCCGGAGCAGCCGGCCGCGCGGGCATGACGAGCCCGCGCCCGAGCGAAGCCATGTCCATCGACCGATCGACCGCCGCCCTCGACAGATGCTCGCGCCCGCGCCCGTCGCGCGCCGTCGTCGCCTGCGCGCGCGTCGCCCTCGCCGCGCTTGCCTTCGGTGCGATCGCCGCGTGCGGACCTCGGATCGAGTACCGCGCGCGACCCGGGTTCGCGACCGCCGCCGAACTTCCCGACGAAGTCGTGCTCGACGACGGCACGATCGTGCGCTATCTGCCGGTGAACGAGTTCCTCGCGATGAAGCGCGCCCGCGAGCGCGGCGAGGATTGGGAGCCGGGCCGGAGCCGCGCCGAGCGCGCGGAGGCCGAGGCTGCCGAAGCGGCCGATGGCGACTCCGGTCCCTCGTTCACGCCGTGGGAGGAGGACGCCGAGGGCCGCGTGCGCATGCAGGCGGTCATGCCCGAGCAGGTGGTCTCGAACACGATGCGCGCCTTCCGGGAGGAGCGCTACGCCGAACTGTGGGACCAGCTCGTCTCGCGCGGATTCCGCGAGCGCGCCGCGCGCGAGTCGGACCCCGACGAGGCGCGCGCGCGATTCGCACAGTGGTGCGGCCGGGGGCGCGAGGACGTGATGAAGCTCCTCAACCGCATGAGCTTCGGCTTCTCGACGAACGCCGTCATCATGCGGCGCGTGGGTCCGAACGTCATGCGGCTCGAACTGACGCCGCAGATCGCGGGCGACTTCCGCTACCGGATCGTGGAGATCGAGTACGAGACGACGCCCGAAGGGCAGCGCGTCAAGCTCGCGGGCATCCGCTGACGCGCCGCGGCACCGCGAGGCTTCAGGGCGCGGAGCGGTGGAGGGATCGCGGCGCGGAAGAACGCGCGGAACGGATGAAAACACCGCCCGGCGCGTGGCCGGGCGGCGTGGTTTCCAAAGGATGTCGGCGCGATCAGCTTTCGGCGCCTGCGAGCGGAGTCGGCGAGGGCTCCTTCGGGGCGTTGCCGCCGTCGTCGCCGCCGCCACCGTCGCCCGCGCGCACGGCCTTGAAGGTCAGGTGGTCCTGACCCTCGACGCGGGTCACGCGGATCTCGTCGCCGGCCTTGAACTCACCCATGAGCAGGTTCTCCGCCAGCGGATCCTCGATGTACTGGCCGAGCGCGCGACGCAGCGGACGCGCGCCGAAGTCGGGGTTGTAGCCCTTCTCGATGAGGAAGTCCTTCGCGCCAAAGTCGAGCTCCATCTTCATGCCCTTCTCGCCGAGGCGCTTGCGCACCTTGGAGAGTTCGTACTCGATGATGGTGACGAGGTCGTCCTTCACGAGCGGACGGAACACGACGACGTCGTCGAGACGGTTGATGAACTCGGGGCGGAAGAACTTCTCCACCTCGCCCATCAGCGCCTTGCGCATCTTCTCGTAGTCCTGCACCTCGGCGCGCTTGCCGAAGCCGAACGTCGAGCCGCCCTTGATCACGTCCGCGCCGAGGTTCGACGTCATGATGAGGATGACGTTCTTGAAGTCGACGTGGCGGCCGAAGCTGTCGGTGAGGCGTCCTTCCTCCATGATCTGGAGGAGCATGTTGAAGACGTCCGGGTGCGCCTTCTCGACCTCGTCGAGCAGGACGACCGCGTACGGACGCCGGCGGATGCGCTCGGTGAGCTGGCCGCCCTCTTCGTACCCGACGTATCCCGGAGGGGCGCCGACGAGACGCGACACGTTGTGCTTCTCCATGTACTCCGACATGTCGAGGTACACGAGCGCGTCCTGGTCGCCGAACATGAACTCCGCGAGCGCCTTCGCGAGCAGCGTCTTTCCGACGCCCGACGGTCCGACGAAGATGAAGCAGCCCATCGGACGCTTCGGATCCTTGAGGCCCGAGCGCGCCTTGCGGATCGCGCGGGACACGGCCTTGACCGCGTCGTCCTGGCTGACGACCGTCTTGTGGAGCTCGCCCTCGAGCTGGAGCAGGCGCTCGCTCTCGGCCTTCTCGAGGCGCGTGAGCGGCACGCCGGTCATCTTCGAGACGACCTCGGCCACGATCTCCTCGTCGACGGTGCCGACGGTCTCGTTCATCCGCTCCTTCCACTCGCCCTGGAGCCGCTCGCGCTCCTTGCGGTGCTTGTCCATCTGGTCGCGGATCTGCGCGGCGCGCTCGTAGTCGGCGTTCTTGACCGCCTCGTCCTTCTCGATCGCGAGCTTCTCGATCCTCTCCTCGATCTCGGCGAGGTTCGGCGGCTTCGCCATCGAGCGCAGACGCAGGCGCGCGCCGGCCTCGTCGATCACGTCGATCGACTTGTCGGGCTGCACGCGGCCGGGGATGTAGCGGCCGGAGAACTCGACGGCGGCGCGCAGCGCGGCGTCGGTGATCTTGATCCGGTGGTGCGACTCGTACTTCGGGCGGATGCCCTTGAGGATCTCGAACGTCTGCTCCGGATTCGGCGGCTCGACCACGATCGACTGGAAGCGCCGCTCGAGCGCGGCATCCTTCTCGATGTACTTGCGGTACTCGTCGAAGGTGGTGGCGCCGATGCACTGGATCTCGCCGCGGGCGAGCGCGGGCTTGAGCACGTTCGACGCGTCGATCGCGCCTTCCGCGCCGCCGGCGCCGACGAGGGTGTGGAGCTCGTCGATGAAGAGGATGATGTTCTT
>JBIIYI010000048.1:0-11209 GCA_044346895.1 Phycisphaerales bacterium | reverse complement strand
AAGCCGCTGCGCGTCGTCGTCGAGCGACGACCGATCGCGATCGGCGCGTGGCGCACCGAAGCGGCGGTCGAGGCGACGCTCTACGACTTCGGCGCGGTGTCTATCGCGTTCCGCATTCCGTTTTCCGACACGCCCGAAGCGCTGCGTTCGCTCGCCGCGGATCTCTGGAACAACGCCGCGCTCGCGGCCGAGGCGCGCGCCGCGGTCGACGCGCTGCTTGCGACCCTCGGCGACGCGGTCGTGCGGGCGGAACTCCGCGCAGGCGCGGAGGACTACGTCGTCTTCACCGTGGATCCCGCGAGTTTCGACGGTGCGGCGCATGGCGCGCTCACGATCGACGCGATCGGCGCCGCGCGCGCCGCGGCGCTCCTGCGACTCGAGGATGGCCCGCTCGCCACGCAGGGCGTGACCGACGCGACGAGCGACGCGCTCTCGTACGGCCCGCGCGACCTCGCGATCGTCGACTGGGCGGCCGCGATCGTCGTCGACGCGGAGCCCGCCGCCACGCTCGCGGTCCTCGAGCTCGCGAACGTGCAGCTCGTCGAACTCAAGCATCTCGACGCCGAACTCGACCGCGGCCTCGATGCCGTCTGGGCGATGGCGAGCGACCGCTCGCTCTTCGCGCGCTTCCGTCTGCGCGCGAACCTGCGCAGGCTCGCCGAGCTCGAGCTCGAGGGCGCCGCGCTCTTCGACGGCGTGACCAACGCGCTCAAGCTCTTCGGCGACCAGCATCTCGCGCGCGTCCAACGCGCGGCCGCGCGGCGGTTCCGCATCGAGGACTGGGAACGCAGCATCGCGCGCAAGCTCGAGACGCTCGGTGGCATCAGCGAGCGCCTCGAGGCGCGTCAGTCGCAGTACCGCAGCGAGCTGCTCGAGTGGATCATCATCGCGCTGATCGCGTTCGAGATCATCCGGACGTTCGCGTAGGCGCGACCCATCAAACCCTGCTTTGCGTTGCCGCCTGCGCCTTGCGCATGATGTGCGCCAGGAAGCGCTTCCACGCGAGTGCGACGAACGTCGCAGCGAAAGGTCCCGCGCACATCACCGCGACGATGGCCCACAGCGATGGGTAGCGGAGGTCAACCGTTGTCCGAACATCCGCGATGTCGCTCGCGAAGTTCGCGCTCTTTCCCTCGAGGCGTGCGGTGATGGTCCTCATCCAGTTCGCTGAAGCCTCGGCGGAATTCGAAGGAAACGACGCAAGTTTCGACGGAAGCGCCGCGAGCCATGCCTCGTCGAGCGGGCTTCCGTCGCGTGGCTGGAGCGACGCGAACACCATCGTCTGGTTGTTCCCGCCCGGCGACGCGGCGGCTGCCCCCCGAATGTCGCGAATCCAACCTTGCGCGCCATAGTTCGCAGCGTTCTCCGCAGCGATCTCGGCAACAGCGGCGCGTTCAACAACTGTTGCGTCGGCGAGAATCGTCGCAAGTTCGGCCTCATGCTCATCGAAGAGTTCAACGAAGAGCTTTGCGTGCCATTCCAGTTTCATCACGCCGAGCGCACCAACCGCGTAGAGCGAGATCATGACGCACGCGACCGCGAGTGCCGTGCGCGCCGCCACGCGCGATTGTTCGGCTCCCCAACCCCACACGGGCGATGCTCGCCTCGCGGCACCGCATTCTGGACAGTCGATCTGCTCGCGCAGGAGTTGGTGATTGCAAGCACCGCAGCGCGTCGGATCGAAGACGCGCCAATGACACGCGATCCACACGATTCCACGCAGAACGAACGCGAATGCAAGGAGCGGAACGATCGCAAGCACCACGCGAAGTGCGATCGGCATCTTCGAGAGCACCATCAACGCCATCGTGATCGGCATCAACAAGTTGAAACCTGTCGCCGCGATGAATCCAAAGACAACGCGTGCCCTTGAAGGTGGACGAAAGAGGAGCAGAAGATACGCAGCGAGCGAAACCGCCGCGAGGGTCACAAGCGCGATGAGGTTGTTGATTGGAAACGCAGTCCAAAACGCGCTCGTCGGTTTTGCGACGATGAAGTTCTCGAGCGTGTCGGCCGCAAGCATGTTCGCGGCGAATATCGCATGCATCACCACAGCGTACCGCCGAAGCACGCGCATGAAGTAGTTGGGCGCTGCGCACGCGCTTCAACGTCTCAACCCGTCCACGCGTTGAGAAGCGCAGCCATGTCGGCGGCGTCCGTCGTGCCGTCGCCGTTCACGTCGCCGCCGGCGGTGCCCCACGCGCCGAGCAATGACGCCAGGTCGCTTGCGTTCACGCTGCCGTCGCCGTTGAGATCGCCTGGCAATCCGCAGACGTCGATGGCGCGATTCACGCAGAAGATGTCCCACTCGGTCTCGCAGCAGTAGACGTCGGCGGCGCAGACCGCGGTGCAGCAGGACTCGATCGCGCAACCCGTCCCCGAGTGCACCGCGCGGCAATCGCCCGCCGTCGGCGAGCCGCAACCCGCGCAGAGCGTCATCGCGAGTCCCGCGCAATCGGCATCCCACTGGTAGTGACCGCATGTGCTGTCGACAGCCGTGACGAGTTCGCAGCAATCCGCCGTCGCGCAGCCGTGACCCGCATGCGGCGCGTAGCACGTGGCATCGGTGTCACCGCATTGCGCGCAGAAGTCGTTCGCCTCATCGACGCACGTCTGATCCCACGTCGTCTCGCAGCAGAAGGGATCGATGCCGCACACCGTGCCGCAGCAATCGAAGTTGTTGCATCCACGCACGGCGTGCACCTCGTAGCACGAACCAGTGCCGAAGCCGCAGAGACCGTTCGACGTGAAGTCGTAGCGCAACGTTCCAGTGAAGACCGTGTTTCCGACGCACGAGCAGCGGATGTAGTAGGTCTCTCCCGAGAAAACAGGGAACTCGACCGCCGACGCGTACTGCGAGGCGCAGAACTCGAAGCCGAACGTGCCAGCGTCGGTCGCGATGCGCGTGCCCGCGCACGAATCCTCGTAGACCGCGAGCGTCGTCTCGGTCGTGGCGCTTGATGGACACAAGCGCAGGAGCACGCGTCCGTTCGCGGGCGCGACGAACTTCGCCCACACGTCGTTGTAGTCGCTTCCGGCGACGGCGTAGCCCGAGGTGCCGTAGTTCGTCGCGTGATCGTTGGTCACGTTGAGGAAGCCGCCGTCGGCGATCGTCGTCGCGGAGATGCACTCGTCGTTGTCGGGCACGGTGCTGCAGACGTAGTCGCAGAAGTAGGTGCGCGTGTTGCGGATCGAGCGCGCGTTGTCACGTTCTGCGGTGCCGGTATCGACGCCATCAAACTCGACGAGCGGCGAACTGAAGTACGGAATGCGCGTGCCGGGGTTGTACGCCATCACCGTGCGGTAGTTGTTGCCGCCGTTCCCTGTGAAGCGATGACCCGTCGAGTACGTGTAGTACGCGTCCGACGTCCCATTGCATCCGCCGCCGTCGCCGGGCGCGTGGCAGCAGCCCATGTTGTGGCCCATCTCGTGCGGAAACGTGAGGTTCGAGATGGAGAAAGTCCATGAATCGACGCTGAATCCGCGACTTGATGGAGTCGTGGATGAGCTCGTGAGCGTGTACGCAAGCCCCACGACACCGCCAGCGCCGTCGACAGGGTCATCGATGCGCATGAGTTTGATGAGATCGGCTCCCCACTCGGCACGACTATCGGTGCCGATGTCGAGGAATCCATCGGTGGCGTTTCGCAGGCGATCAAGATCCGTGCTGTAGTTGTCGCCCTGGAAGAGTTCGTCGGCGACGATGCGGATGCCGACGGTGCGCGCGCGCAGCGTGATGCCCGAGTTGAGGTACGCCTCGTTCGAGACTTCCATCGCGAGAAGCACTTCATCGAGCGCCGCGGAAAGACCGCCCATTTCGATCACGGCGTCGACATGGACGAGCGTGAACACGTCGACGGTGTTGCCGTCGTTGCATGTGCCCGCGAGCCCGCCGTCGCCGCCATTCTCCGAGCCTGCGTCCTTCATCGGCCCCTCGCCATCCGTCGCGTTGCAACCGCCGCACTCGCCGCGATCGATGTCCGCGAGGAACTGCCGGATCATGCGCCCATCGTCGAGCGTGCGCACGCTCTCCGCGTTGCCCTGTCCGTCGCGCACGACTGCGGTGACGCGCGGTCCCTGCCCTGTGTTTCGCACGAGCACGTCGCTCATCGCGCCCGGATCCTTCGGATGCCGGAAGTGGATGAACGTGCCGCCATCACCGCCAGCGCGGGTGCGCCAGACGCGCTGTCCGCCGCCGAGCAGGCCCGCGAGGTCGTCCGGCATCGCATCGCCCTCCGCGAGGGCGATGAGCGTCTCGGCGTCGACAAGCGCCGGCGCGACGTCCGTGCGCGTCCGCGCGAACGCCTCGATCCGCTCCACCAGCGCGCGTTCGTCCTTCGCGTCGAGGTGTGGAAACGGCGGAAGCGCCTGCGCAAGCCCCGGACGCGCGCAGAGCGCGGCCAGGGCGATCGATGAGAGCGCGGCGAATGCTGGGAGATTCGTCATCATGATGCGGTCGATCCTTGCGCGCGCGAGGCGCGAGCCCGACCATACCCCGCCCCGGCACCGGGGCAAACGCCTCGCGGGCACTCTGCGGATCTTGCAGGCGGGCGCGATAAGCGGGCTTCGTCGAGCGGCGCGGCGTACGGCCGGACGGACGGACTGCACGGGTACGCTTCCGACCTGCGGTCCGGGCCTCCGTGGTTCCGAAGGCGGCTCGCGACGGCTTGGATTTCCACCATGCACATGACTTCCGCACGACTGCGCTTCCTCGCGACCGGCGCCTTCCGCCTCGACGGTGGCGGCATGTTCGGCCTCATCCCGAAGACGATGTGGTCGAAGTGGACGGAGTGCGACGGCGACAACCGCATCGCGCTCGCGACGCGCTCGCTGCTGGTCGAGACGCGCGATGGGCTCGTCCTCGTCGAGGCCGGCTGCGGCGACAAGTGGAGCGAGAAGGAGCGCGCGACGTATGCGCTCGAGCCGCGCACGGCGGTCGATGCGCTCGGCGAGATCGGCGTCGATCCGCGCGACATCGCGCATGTCGTCCTCACGCATCTCCACTTCGATCATGCCGCCGGACTCACGCGCGCGGACGGCGCGGGCGCCATGCCGCTCGTTCCGGTCTTCCCGAATGCGCGCATCCACGTGCAGCGGCAGGAATGGCTCGACGCGCTTGCGAACAAGAGCACCATGACCCGCACCTACCTCCGGTCGCATCTCGATCCGATCGCCGGTGCGGTCGAACTCCACGACGGCGCGACGACGCCCCTCGACCGGATCGCGCTCATCCCGACGCCCGGCCACACGTGGGGGCATCAGAGCGTCCTCGTCCTTCCGCCTGCGGACGTGTCCGGCGCGCGCGCCTCGCCCGCCGTCCTCTTCGCAGGCGACGCATGCCCGACCATCCACCACGCGCATCCCGCCGCGAGCCTCGGCTACGACATGCTCGCCTACGAGTCGATGCTCTCGAAGCGCGAGATTCTCGGGCGTGCGCTGCGCGAGGGGTGGCTCGTCGCGCTCGACCACGACCCTCGGCACGCCCTCGTGCGTCCGATCGAGGCCGATGGCCGCGTGATGCTCGAGCCGGTCGGGAGCGACGAGACGCCTGCGTGACGCGCGTCGCGACGGAACGCAGGTCGCATCGCCGCGCGTTCGGTGCGCACTTCTCGCACGGCGCGCCGCGTTCCCGTATCCTGCTTCGATGCGATTCCTTCAGAATGTCCAGCGATCCCTGCCGCTCGTCACGGCGTTGACCACGGCGCTCGTCGTCGGTGGCGCCGCCTTCGGTCAAGGCGAGCCGCCGCCGGAGCCGGTCGGCCGTCCGGAGCCGGGTCCCGTCGTCGGCTACCTCGTGATGGCGGTGCTCTTCGGGATCATCGTGACCATCTCGCTCATGCCGTCGAAGCGCGCGCACACCGACCTCTGATCGGCGTGTGGGCCCTTCCCCGCCGCGGCGTGGATGTGAATGTGGATGTGGATGTGGCTCGCGGGAGCGTTCCTCCCGAGGCCCGGAGATTCCATCCGGAGATTCCATGAAGAAGCGACTGCGTCCCCTTCCGCTCCTGATCGCCGCGAACGTGGCGGCTCTCGCGCTGCTCGCGGTCGTCGAGTTCTCCGCCTCCGCGGGTGCCCAGGGTTTCCGCGCCCGAGGCACCTACACCGCGGCCTCGGGCCGCATTCCGGGCACCGAGACGCACGCGGTCTACATCGTCGACGAGTCGACGCAGGAGGTCATCGCGGTGCAGTGGGATCCGCGCTCGCGCCAGCTGCAGGGGCTCGGCTACCGAAGCATGGCGGCGGATGGCGCGGACGGCGGCCGCCCGCGCTCGAACTGAGTTTCGAAGGACCAACGATGAAGCCGACCTACGCCATCCTCGCCACCAGCGCCTTCGCGATCACGGCCCTTGCGATCGTCGAGGCGGGACGCCTGCACCCGAGCGCCTCCGCCAGCGTCGTCGCGCCGCTCTCGACGGGCGCGAACGGCGTCACCATGCTGACCGCCTCGACGGGCCAGGGCCCCGACGAGGCGCCGTACGAGTCGCTCTTCATCCTCGACAACCGCACGGAGATGATCTTCGTCTACGGCATCGAGAGCCCGACCGACCGTCGGCTCGTGCTGCGTTCCTCCGCAAGCCTTCCCGCCCTCTTCCGCGCCGCGCGCGGCGGCTGACGCGGCGCTGCCTCCGCACGGGCGATCCGCGAACGACCTCATTCGAACCCCAGAGCACGCATGGACGGACTCCGCTCGATTCCACTGCCCGCGCGCCGGCCGGTCGACACGGTCATGGCGGTCCGCCGCGCCGAGAGCTTCGGCAAGCGGTCGATCAAGGCGACGAGCAAGGACCACGCGATCCGTCTCGCGATCTCGATGACCGACCTCACCACGCTCGAGGGGAAGGACTCGCCCGAGAAGGTGCGCGCGCTGTGCCGGAAGGCGATCGCGCCGGCGCCGCTGCTCGATCGCGCGCTCGTGGCCGCGGGCGCCGCGCCCGTTCCGAGCGTCGCGGCGGTGTGCGTGTATCCGAATCTCGTCGCGGTGGCGCGCGAGGCGCTCGCTGGAAGCGGCGTGCACATCGCGTCGGTCGCGACGGGCTTTCCAAGCGGTCAGTTCCCGCTTGAAGTGCGGCTCGACGACGTCCGCCGCGCGGTCGGTGAGGGCGCCGACGAGATCGACATGGTGATCAGCCGCGGCGCGTTCCTCGCGGGCGAGTACGCACTCGTCGCCGACGAGATCGCGCGCGTCCGCGAGGCGTGCGGATCGGCGCATCTCAAGATCATCCTCGAGACGGGCGAGCTCGAGACGCTCGATGCGGTGCGGCACGCGAGCGATCTCGCGATCCGCGCGGCGCTCTCGACGGGACCGGCGAAGGATGGCGAGGTGTTCATCAAGACGTCGACCGGCAAGGTGACGCCTGCCGCGACGATGCCGGTGGTGCTCGTCATGCTCGAGGCGATCCGCGATGCGCACCGCGAGACCGGGGTGCGCATCGGGATGAAGCCGGCCGGAGGCATCCGGGCGGCGAAGTCGGCGATCGCGCAGCTCGTGATGGTGCATGAGACGCTCGGCCCGGAATGGCTGGCGCCGCACCTCTTCCGCCTCGGCGCGTCGACGCTGCTGAACGACCTGCTGCGGCAGCTCGCGCGGCTCAGGCGGGGCGGCTACGCGGCCCGCGACGACTTCGCCGAGGCGTGACCCGCCCACACTCCCAACGGTGCACGGCACATGCCGTGCTGTGCCTGGCACTGGGCGGCATATGCCGTGCACATGCGTTTCGCTCATAAATCCCGGTGGGGATGATGCTTGCGCGTGATGGTCGGCGTGCACGGCACGTGCCATGCTGTGCCTGGCACTGGGTGGCACGTGCCGTGCACTGCCGGAACGTCGCATGTCTCCTGCCGCGCGCCCTTCCCGGCTCCGCCCTTCCCCGACCCCGACATGCCTCCGTACCCCGAATCCGACTCCCGCCATCGCGTCCTCGCCGAACTCGGCCGGGGCACCTACGGGCGAATCCTCCACGTCGTCGACGACGACACCGGCCGGGCCTACGCGCTCAAGCGCGTCCGCGTCGAACCGTCGCAGGATCGACGCACCGCGGGACTCATCGAAGGCCGCATGCGCGCCGAGTTCGAGGTCGGTCGGCTCGCCGCGCATCGCGTACTTCGCCGCACCTTCGATCTCCGCACCTCGACCCTCGACGACGGCACGATCGAGCACGCGCTGCTCATGGAGGTGATCGACGCGCCTCCACCGACGCGCGTCCCGTTTCCGCCGCGCGAGACCGTCCAGATCCTCCGGCACCTCGCCAACGCGGCCGTCTCGCTGCACCGACACGGTTTCGTCCATGCGGGCCTGACGCCGCGCGCGCTCTACCTCACCACGCTCGGTCGGCCCCGCCTCGGCGGGCTCGCCGACGTCGCGAGGATCGGAGAGGTGAAGCCCCTGCGGATCGGCGTCCCCGGCTTCATCGCACCGGAGATCGCGCTCGGCACGCCGGCGTCGACGCGCACCGTTTCCTTCCTCTTCGCGTCGGTCGCGTACGTGATGCTCGTCAACCGCTTCCCGCCGGCCGTCCGCCTGCTCGGCGCCGCCTCGAACCAGATCACCGACGCGATGATCGGTCCGGACGCGCCCCTGCACGAGCTCGTCGAGGAAGCGCCGCGGGAACTCTCCGACTTCGTGCGCCGTGCGCTCGTGGCGAATCCGGCGGAGCGGCCGGAAATGACGGAACTGCTCGACACGCTGCGCTGGAACGACGCGGAGCAGCGCGCTCGGACGCACGCGCCGGACGCGCCGCGCGCCGAGGCGCCGCTGGCGATCACGCAGCGGAGTTCGCGCAATCCGCGTCTCCCCGAGCGCCGGGACGAGTACGAGGCGCATCGCGTCACCCTCGCGGGGCACGCCTTCGGATACCGCATCGGCCGCTGGCTCGGCGACGGCGCCTGGAGCCGCATCTACCTCGTCGAGCAGCCATCGACCGGCGAGGCGTTCGCGATGAAGCACGTGATCGCGCCCCCGACCCGCAGCCGTCGGGCGCACGACCGGCTGCTCGAGGAATGGCGGACGTGCGGACGGCTCCACCACCCGAGCCTGCGCCGACTGCACGCGCTCGAGCACGTCGGCGACGACGCGCAGTCGTCCGCGATCCTCGGACTCGTCATGGAACTCCTCGATGCGACGCCGCTCGAGGAGCGTGCGATGCCGCGCGAACTGCTCGTGCCGACGCTGCGCTCCGTCGCCGGCGCGCTCGCGTACATCCACGCGCAGGGCCTCGTGCACACAAATCTCAAGCCACGCGCGATCTTCCTGAGCGAACTCGGGCGCGCGAAGCTGGCGGGCACCGGCCAGGTGGTCCCGGAGGGCACCATCCTGGAGCGTTCACGGGTCGTGCCGGGCTTCGTCGCGCGCGAAGTCGTGTCCGGCCAGCCCGTGACGGGTGCCAGCGACGTCTTCGCCTTCGCCGCCACGGCCTTCCACCTCACGACGGGCCTCTTCGCCCCGGAAGCGGCGGCGGTCGAGACCAAGGGCGACCCGGTCCCGGCGCGGCTCACCGGCTCGGACGAGCCGCTCGACCGCTCCGAGCCCATGCTCGGGGCCGCGTTCGGACGCCTCGCGAAGCGCGCGCTCCGTTCGAAGCCCACCGATCGGCCGTCCATGGCGGAACTGCTCGGTGCGCTCGAAGCGGGCTGATCGCACGCCCGGCCGGACGGCTGTCCGCCGACACGTTTCCGTATCTCGGTGGACCTGTCTGACCCGACCCTTCTCACCCGACCCTTCTCACCCAACCCGGGCGAATGTGGCAATATCGGGAAGATTCACCCATTCTGTCCCGTACCCCCCCGCGGGGTCCGAGTTCGATTATTCTCCAGATCCATTTCTTCGGATGGCCGATCGCCGTCCGGCCCGCGTCGGGCCCCCCATTCAGGTGTGTTGCATGTCGGCCAGTCGTTCCATTGACTCCCTCCATCCGCTGACTTGGATCGGGCCACGGTGCCGTGGAGGCACGCGATGAAAGAGCCTCCCAAGCCTGCCGCGCAACGCAAGGTCGCGAAGGAACTCTTCGGCTACCGGGTCCGCAAGGTGATCGGCGACGGCGCGTGGAGCCGCGTCTACGAGGTCGAGGACACGAAGACGCATACCGCCTTCGCGCTCAAGCACGTCATCGGCGAGGGCGAGAAGGAAGAGCGGTACCTCGACCAGCTGCGCGCGGAGTGGCGCGTGGGCAAGGCGCTCAACTATCCGGCGATCCGGAAGCTCGTCGCCCTCGAGGGCGAGAGCCTCATCAACAAGCTGTTCCGCACGAAGTCGAACAACCTCGGCCTCGTGATGGAGCTGATCGACGCGCCGCCGCTCAGCGAGCACGTCAACCGCGGCCTCCGCCCGAGCATGCCCGAGTGCCTCCGGATCTTCCTCGAGGCTTCGAGCGGCCTCCTCCACATGCACGCGAAGGGCTTCGTCCACGCGGACATGAAGCCGCTGAACATCCTCTACGACTCCGAACGCCGCATGACCAAGATCATCGATCTCGGACAGGCGGTCGACATCGGCACGCAGAAGATCCGCCTGCAGGGTTCGCCCGGCTACATCGCGCCCGAGCAGGCGCGCGAGGTGAAGGACAAGCTGTTCGAACCCGTCACCGAGAAGACCGACGTGTTCAACTTCGGCGCGACGATGTACACCATCCTCGCCCGAGGCAAGTTCGCGCCGCAGAGCCAGCACACGAACGACAAGAAGATCCGCCTCGAGCCCGAACTCCTCGGTCCGCGCGAACTCATGTCGCTCGGCGATCCCGAGATCAAGCGCGATCTCTCCGACCTCGTCTCGAAGTGCCTCGTGGCCGAGCCCGTCGGCCGATTGCCGATGGAGAAGGTCGTGCGCACGCTGCAGTCGATACAGCAGTGAACCGATCCGCGTGATGCGCGTGATGCGCGTGATGCGCGGTAAGCCGCGCGTTCCGCCGGTCCGGTCAGAGTTCCGTCGCCGCCGAGGCCCACTCGTCGGACCAGACGGCGTAGCCGCCGAGGAACGCGTTCGAGTTCGCGCCCAGCACGCTGCCCGCCGGAATCTCCTTCAGCGCCTTCGAGTTGCCGCCGCCGAGGACGACGACGTCGGGCAAGAGCGCCGCGCGCAGCAGCTTCACGCACTCGGCCACGTGTCCGCGCCACTTGCGGGTGCCGTTTCGCTCGCGGCCCCGGATGCCGACGAAGTCCTCGAAGGACTTCCCCTTCTTGTACGGAAGGTGCGCGAGCTCCATCGGCAGCACCTGCC
>JBIIYI010000405.1:0-3240 GCA_044346895.1 Phycisphaerales bacterium | reverse complement strand
GCTCGCGACGTATCTGAGCGCTCGCGACTCGCTTCGCTTTCGCTCGCTTTCTTCGGCGCCCCTCGGAGTAAATCCTCGGGGGCCGAGATGCGTCGTGCCGGGAGCGCTCGCGACGTATCTGAGCGCTCGCGACTCGCTTCGCTTTCGCTCGCTTTGGCACGCCTCGCCGCGAGTGAATCGCGGCGGGCTGAGATGCGTCTTGCCGGGCCACTTGAGCGCTCGCGACTCGCTTCGCTTTCGCTCGCTTTCTTCGGCGCCCCTCGGAGTAAATCCTCGGGGGCCGAGATGCGTTGTGCCGGGAGCGCTCGCGACTCGCTTCGCTTTCGCTCGCTTTCTTCGGCGCCCCTCGGAGTAAATCCTCGGGGGCCGAGATGCGTCGTGCCGGGAGCGCTCGCTTTCTGAACCCGCGCCGGTCGTCCCCGCGCATCACTCGACCGCGAGCAGCGCCTTCAGCGCGAGGCCGGGATCCGGCTGCTTCATCAGGTGCTCGCCAACGAGCACGATGTGGATCCCGTGCGCGCGCAGCCGCGCGAGATCCTGCGGCGTGCGGATCCCGGATTCGCTCACGAGGATGCTCGTATCCTCGAGCATCTCCGCAAGCCGCATCGAGTGCTCGAGCGAGGTCCTCATCGTCCGCAGGTCGCGGTTGTTGATCCCGAGCAGCGAGTAGCTCGCGTGCGGGAATCCCACGACGTTCACCGAACGCAGCAGATGCTCGACGTCGTGCACCTCGAGCAGCGTCGTCATGCCGAGTTCGGTCGCGAGGATCTGGAAGTCGATCACATCGCGTTCGGGCAGCGCCTCGGCGATCAGGAGGATCGCGTCCGCGCCCGCGGCGCGCGATTCCCAGATCTGGTACGGATCGACGATGAAGTCCTTGCGCAGCACCGGCAGCGGCACCGCGTCGCGGATCGCGTGGATGTACTCGAGCCTGCCGCCGAAGAACTCCTCGTCCGTGAGGCAAGAGATCGCGGCGGCGCCGTTGGCGTGGTAGGCGCGCGCGATCGCGACCGGATCGAAATCCTCGCGGATGACGCCCGCCGACGGGCTCTTGCGCTTCACCTCGGCGATCACGTGCGTCGCGTTCGGATGCCTCCGGTCGACCACCGCCTGGAAGAAGTTGCGCGGACGGCCCAGTTCGGAGATCCGCTCCTTCAGCACCTCGATGGGAACGGCCTCGCGGGCGCGCTCGACCTCGATGACCTTGCGCGCGAGGATGTCCTTCAGAACGGGCGTCATGGCGGATCGGCGGGACGGGGAAATCGGCTTCGCAGGCGTACGGGCGCGCGGCGCCGAGGCCGCGCCGCGGAGGGCGGCGCATCGTACCCTGCACGCCATGATCGACCCGACGGGCCTCCTCCTTCAGTCGCCGGAGAACTCCGGCACGACCGGCGCACGCGACGTCGCCGTCGAGGAGGCCTCCGTTCCGGCGACGACCGAGCCCGGCGCGCTCGCCTCGATCCTCACGGTCGCGGTGCTCGTCGTGCTCGCGCTCGGTGCGCTCGCGTGCATCCGGCGATGGCGGCTCCTCGCGATGCCCCGCGAGCCCGGCGGCCGCATCCCGGTCGATCCGTTCTTCGGAGGGATCGCGTTCCTCCTCGCCTACGCCGCGGGCATGCTCGCCGCATCCGTTCCCGCGGGGCTGCTCCGGCCGGACGACGCATGGAGCAGGCTCGCGATCGGCGCCACCGCGAACGCGGTGCAGTGGGCGGCGGCGGTCGCGCTGCTCGCGTCACGCGCATTCCGCGATGGACCGTCGCCGATCAGTTCCACGCGCCGCGCGGTGGAGGCGGGTGCGATCGGCCTCCTCCTCGCGCTGCCGATCGTGTTCGCGACCGGCACCCTGCTCGGCGTGATCCTCCCCCTGATCGGATTTCCGAAGACCCCCGAGGTCTCGCACGAGACCCTGCGTCTCGTGCTCGAGAAGCGGGAGTGGCTGTTCACCGCCGTCACGTTCGCGCACGTCGTCGTCCTCGTGCCGATCGCGGAGGAGGCCCTCTTCCGCGGCCTCCTCCAGCCTTCGCTGCGCGCGTCCCAGTCGGGCGTCGCCGCCGCCATCGCGATCACCTCGGTCGTCTTCACCGCGATCCACTGGCCGTCGCTCCCCCCGGACGGCCGCGTCTCCGGACTCGCGATGCTCCTCGTCCTGAGCGTCGCGCTCGGCGTCCTCCGCGAGCGGACGGGCGGCTTCCTCGCCCCCGCGGTCGCGCACGCCATCTTCAACGCGCTCAACGTCGCGCTCGCGCTCGCACCGTGAATCGCGCGGACGGCCGCGCGGCCCGACTCGCTCGACCGCGTTTCCCGTATCTTCCCGCGCTCCATGAGCACGATCGACGCCATCGCCGGCAAGCCGCGCATCCTCACGGGCGACACGCCCACGGGCCAGCTCCACCTCGGCCACTGGGTCGGCAGCGTCCGGCGCCGCGTCGAGCTCCAGCACTCGCACGACTGCTACTTCATCATCGCGAACATGCACGCGTACACGACGCGGCTCGCGAAGAGCGACGAGATCCGGCGCGACTCGATTCACATCGTGCGCGACTACCTCGCGATGGGCATCGACCCCGAGAAGACGACGATCTTCCTCCAGAGCGAGATCCCCGCGATCGCGGAGCTCACGTTCCTCTTCGCGATGCTGCTCCCCTTCAACCGCGTGATGCGCAATCCGACGCTCAAGACCGAGATCGAGACGAAGGGCCTCGGCGACACCTACTCGTTCGGCTTCCCGCTCTACGCGGTCGGACAGACCGCCGACATCCTCGCGTTCCGCCCGGTCGGCGTGCCGGTCGGCGAGGACCAGGTGCCGCACCTCGAGCTGACGCGCGAGGTCGCGCGGCGCTTCAACCAGATCTTCTGCGCGGTCGACGAGCACGCCGAGGACGAGGACCACGTGAAGCTCGGCGGCGCCTTCCCGATCCCGCGCGCGGACGTCGGCGCGGTCGGACGCCTCGCGGGCATCGACGGCGTGAACAAGATGTCGAAGTCGCTCAACAACGCGATCTTCATCGCCGACGACGCGAAGGAGGTCGAGAAGAAGGTGAAGAAGATCTTCACCGGACGTCAGAGCCCGACCGAGCCCGGCGACGTGAACAACGTGCTCTTCCAGTACGTGCGCACGTTCATCCGCGACGAGGCGCGCGTCAAGGAGCTCGAGGAGCGGTACGCGAAGGGCGACAATCTCGGCGACGGACACGTGAAGCTCGAAGTCGCCGCCGCGATCAACGAGCTGCTGGCGCCGAT
>JBIIYI010000404.1:0-3244 GCA_044346895.1 Phycisphaerales bacterium | reverse complement strand
TCGTGCTGTCGCAGTGGGGGCCGTGCCGCTGAGCGTCCGGCTTCGACGCGGATGGCGTGGCTGGCGGGCCCCGAGCGCGCCCCGACGGCGCGCCGACTGTGCGACCGACCGGGAAGATTCCCTCGGACTTCCTGAACGGATCGACTGCATCCGGCGGCTATGTTGCACGGATGCCGAACAAGAACGACTCCGATCGCACGCAGCCGCACGAGACCCGCGAACGCATCCGCGAGGGGTATGCGGAGATCGCGCGCGCCGGCACCTGGAATGAAGCGCGGGCCGCAGGCTCGGGTGCGACGACTCCCGCGACGACTCCCGCGACGGGTGGATCCGCGGGCGCCTGCTGCGCCGGTGGAGGCTGCTGCGGACCGTCGACCTTCTCGCCGGAAGAACTCGCCACCGCGATCGGCTACTCGAAGGAGGAGCTCGCCGCGGCGCCCGAGTCGGCCAACATGGGGCTTTCCTGCGGAAATCCAACGGCCCTCGCCTCGCTCCGCGCGGGCGAGGTGGTCCTCGATCTCGGTGCCGGCGGCGGCTTCGACTGCTTCATCGCGGGTCCGAAGGTCGGCGCGACGGGCCGCGTGATCGGCGTCGACATGACGCCCGACATGCTGGCGAAGGCGCGCGCGAACATCGCGCTCTACCGGCGCGAGACGGGGCTCGACAACGTCGAGTTCCGGCTGGGCGAGATCGAGCACCTGCCGGTCGCCGACGCGAGCGTCGATGTCGTGATCTCGAACTGCGTGCTCAACCTCTCGCCCGACAAGCCGCAGGTCTGGCGCGAGATCGCGCGCGTCCTCCGGCCGGGAGGCCGCGTCGCGGTTTCCGACCTCGCGCTCCTGCGTCCGCTACCCGAGGCGCTGCGCCACGACCTCGAGGCGCTCGTCGGCTGCGTCGCGGGCGCGGTGCACATCGACGAGATCCGACGCGACGCCGAGGCCGCGGGGCTTGCGGAGATCGTCATCGCGCCGAAGCCCGGGTACGTCGATGCGCTCACCGCGTGGGACGATCCGCTCTACCGGAAGATCGTCGCCGCGATTCCGGTGGGTCTTCTGCCGAGCGACTACGTCACGAGCGCGGACATCTCCGCGCGCAGGGCGCGATCGGCGGGTTGACCGGCGGGTGTGTCGTCGTCGCGTCGACACGTCGCCTCATCGCGCGTCCGTCCGCGCGCCGTCCGCGCGCTCTTCGTGCGCTCTTCCAAACATGGCGCGCAACCCGCCTCGCGGAAGCCTCCCGCATCGATGCGAAATCGGCCGCAGTCGCGCGACGGAGGTCGACCGCTCCGCCGCCGCGGCTACGGTTGTCCGCGGACGCGTCGCCGACGGCGCGCCTCAAGGAGGCTCCCATGCCCGGCACGATCGACGGTTCCGACGCCACGCTGTTCGCGCAGCGTTTCATCGAGTGGTATCTCGCCTCGGCGCTCCTCATCGTCGGCACGAGCCTGCTCGTGCGGTCGCGTGCGTGGATCGCCGCCATGTCGAGCGCGGTGTCGCACCCGCTCGCGCCGTTCCTGAGCGGACTCTACGGCGTGCTCATGGGCCTGCCGATCGTGCTGCTCCACAACGTGTGGACGAGCGACGCGCGCGTGGTCGTCACGCTGCTCGGCTGGCTCGCGCTCGCGGTCGGCGTGCTCTTCCTGATCGCGCCGGCCTCGTATGCCGCGCTTCTGCGGCGGATGCCGATGTCGCCGCCGCTCGTCGCGCTGCGCGGCCTGCTGCGCGTCGCGCTCGGCGGCGTGATCGTCGGCTATCTCCTCTCGCAGGGCTGAGCGGGCGGAGAACCGGCGGTCCGATGAACCGGTGATCCGATGAAGCGGCGATCTCACGAACCGCGATGAGTCGGCCCGCACGCCCGCCGGAAGGCGGCGCCGCGCGGCCGGCGACGGACAGCGCTCCCCCTCGGAGCGCAGCGAGGGCCTCGTGCCCTTCGCACAGGCAGGGCGGCGGAGACCGACGCGTCGGTTCTCCGCCGCCCGCCGCTGCTTGATCGGCGGTCCGGCGGCGCGGAAGCGGCTACGCTCCGCGCTCCGCTTCGGCCGCGCGTTCGTGCAGGCGCCGGATCGGATCGTCCGCGACGCCATCGGGATCCGCCATGACCACCTTCGCCACCGGCACCACGCTCGTCGACAAGGTCGACCTCCAGAACCGCCTCTTCGCCGCGCTCTCGGCGATGTTCGGGAAGGAAGTCCCGCTCTACGACAAGTCGCTCGCCGTCAACCACGCGTGCAACCGCACGATCTGCGCGCTGCTCGCGAAGGCCTATCCCGGCTTCTCGATGGGCGACGCCGATCTCGAGCGCACCTCGGGCGAGCGACACGGCGCGATCCGCATCGGACGCCCCGACGAATACCGCTGGATCGGCCGACTCTTCGCCTGCTTCGCGATGGAGCCGCACAACTTCTACGACATGACGTGCGTGGGCTCGAAGAGCCAGCCCATCATCGCGACGGCGTTCCGCTCGGTCGTGCGGCCCGAGCACCGCGTGTTCACGTCACTCCTGATGACCGACTACTTCGACCCGACGACCCGCGCGCGCATCGAGGGACTTCTCGCGAAGCGCACGGTCTTCTCGCCGCGCGCGAAGGAGCTCATCGAGCGGAGCGAGCGCCAGGGCGGCCTCTCCGCGGCCGACGCCGACGACCTCATCCGCGAGTGCACGGAGCGGATCTTCAAGTGGACGGGTGCCGCGCGCGGCCACGCGCTCTACAAGGAACTCTCCGCGGCGGGCTTCAAGATCGCCGCCGACATCGCCTGCTTCGAGTCGCACCACCTCAACCACCTCACGCCGAACACCTTCTCGATCGACCTCTACACGGCCGCGATGAAGCACTGCCTCGGCGAGGTCGACGGCGCGTGGTTCACCGCGCGCGCGCGGACGGTGCTCGGACGCATCGCGGCGGAGGCGGCGGCCGACGCCCACCGCGACTCGATGAAGCTCCACTTCAAGCACATCCCGCTCGACGAGATCGCGCGCTGGGGCCGCGCGACGGTCGGCGCCGCCGAGATCGATGCGCTCGCGTCCGCGCTCGCCGCCGAGTTCGCGAAGCCCGCCTTCGCGCTCTCGTCGCTGAAGCACGCGGGCTTCAAGGACTTCACCGAAGGACCGAGCGAGGACACGCCCGTCCTCCTCCGCCAGGACGCGTACAAGGCGCTCACCGAGCCGGTGCGCTTCACGGAGGACGACGGCTCGGTCGTCGAGACGACGCACACCGCGCGCTTCGGCGAGATCGAGGAGCGCTTCT
>JBIIYI010000403.1:0-3248 GCA_044346895.1 Phycisphaerales bacterium | reverse complement strand
ACATGCAGGCGCTCAGCGCGCGCTTCTGGGGCAGCGGCTTCCTGCCGAGCGAGCACCAGGGCTGCCGCATCCGCTCGGGTCGCGACGCGGTGCTCTACCTGCGCGACCCGGACGGCGTCTCGCGCGAGGATCGCCGCGAGATGCTCGACCTCGTCGGACGGCTCAACGAGGAGGAGTTCGCGGAAAGCCTCGACCCCGAGGTGCGCGCGCGCATCGCGCAGCACGAGATGGCCTACCGCATGCAGATGTCGGTGCCCGAACTGACCGACTTCAGCGACGAGGATCCGGCCACCCTCGAGATGTACGGCCCCGACGTCCACAAGCCTGGCTCGTTCGCCGCGAACTGCCTGCTCGCGCGGCGACTGGCCGAGAGGGACGTGCGCTTCATCCAGCTCTACATGCGCGGATGGGACCAGCACGGGAACCTGCCGGGCGAGCTCGGCGCGCAGGCGAAGGCGGTCGATCAGGCGCAGTCGGCGCTCGTGCAGGATCTCAAGCGCCGCGGACTGCTCGACGAGACGCTCGTCCTCTGGGCCGGCGAGTTCGGCCGCACGGTCTACTCGCAGGGGCAGCTCGCCCGAGACAACTACGGCCGCGACCACCATCCGCGCTGCTTCAGCGTGTGGGTCGCGGGCGGCGGCTTCAAGGGCGGCATCACCTACGGCAAGACCGACGAGTACTCCTACAACATCGTCGAGAACCCCGTCGAGGTGCATGACCTCCACGCGACGATGCTGCATCTCCTCGGCCTGAACCACGAGAAGCTCGTCTACCGCGCGCAGGGGCGCGACTACCGCCTCACCGACGTGAAGGGCAGGATCGTCCGCGACATCCTCGCGTGACGGAGGCACCCGCGAAGACGCGTCTTCCCACGAAGCCGCGTCTTCCCGCGAAGCCGCGCATCTCCGGAAGCGGAAGCGCCCGCGAAACTTCCCGCGGAAACTCCCGCGGAATCTCCCGCGGAATCTCCCGCGGATCCTCCCGCGGAATCTCCCGCGGAATCTCCCGCGGAATCTCTCGTCCTCGCCGTGCCCCGCATGCTCGACGCCCTCTCGCTCATCCTCGATGGCCTCGCGAACCTCGGGAAGGGTCCGCGCCAACCGGGTTGGGCGCGCGGCGCGTGGATCGCCTTCTGCGTGGTCGTGCTCGTGGTGGGATTTGCAGTCGGGCTTGCCGCCGGACTTGGCGCGCTGGTCTACGCCATCATCCCGTGATGCCGTCCGCGCGGAGTGCGGGTAACCTCCGCTCCCATGCCATCGACCGCCGCCCTCATGCCCATCCAGCCCTTCATCCTTCCCATCGTGCGGGCCATCGCGCTTGCCGCGCTCTGCGCGTTCTCCACCTCGCCCGTCCTCGCCCAGATCATCGTGCCGGCGCGGCCGACCGTGCCCGCGGGCGGAGGCGCGGCCGTGGGACAGGCCGCGACGCCCGCGAAGGAGGACGGTGGGAAGCCCGATGCGAAGGACGTGGCGAAGGACGTGGCGAAGGACGTGGCGAAGGACGTGGCGAAGGACGTGGCGAAGGACGTGGCGAAGGCGGACGACCGCAGGATCGACCCGAAGGCGAGGGAGCTCTTCGAGAAGGCCGTCGCCGCCGTGAAGGCCGCGAAGGCGGTCGAGTTCACCGGACAGATGACGATCGGCGGCGACGACCCCGCGATGCGGGCGATGATGCCGCCGGAAATGACCGGCCGGACGAAGTTCTGCGTGCGCTACGCCGAGGGGCAGCCGGACGCGAAGCCGCAGGCACCCGGCATGGGGCTCCCGCCCATTCCCGCCGACTCGATCCGCGCCGAGCGCGCCGACGGCCCGCGCGAGGGCTCGTACCTCGTGATCCACGACGGCAAGGTGCTCGAGGTCGATCCGAAGAAGAAGACCTTCCACGACGGTGGTGCGCAGCCGGCGCTGATTGCGCTGATGGGAATCGGCGCGTTCCCCGAGTTCCTGCGCCGCGGCGGGCTCGACCTCGGCGATGCCGAACTCGTCTCGATCGAACTCGCGGGTACGACCACCGTCGATGAAGTCGAGTGCGACGTCGTCAAGCTGGTGCAGAAGCTGAAGGTGCCGATGGGCGGCATGCCCGATGAGGGTGGCGAGGGGGAGGAGGGCGACGCGCCCGTTCCGCCCGGTGGCGGCATGACGGTCACGCTTCGCCAGACGCTCGCGATCGCGCGGGCCGACGGCCTGCCGCGCCTGCAGACGACCAAGCCCGAGTTCGGCGACATGCCGGCGGAGCTGCAGGACGGCATCGAGGCCGGGGAGATGGCCATGCCCGCTCCCGAGATGACCTTCACGGTGTTCGGCCTGACCGTCGACCCGAAGTTCGATGACGCGACCTTCTCGCTCACGCCTCCCGAAGGGTTCACGAAGACCGAGCCGCAGCTGCCGGGCATGATGATGGGCGACGCCGAAGGGGGAGCGCCCGAGATGCCCGAACTCGCCGTCAAGGCCGGCGACGCGGCCCCCGACTTCAAGCTCGCCGATCTCGACGGAAAGGAAGTCACGCTCGCCTCGCTGAAGGGGAAGGTCGTCCTCCTCGACTTCTGGGCCACCTGGTGCGGACCGTGCAAGGCCGCGATGCCGACGATCCAGAAGCTGCACGACGAGTACAAGGACAAGGGCGTCGTCATCCTCGGGGTCAACACGTGGGAGGAGAAGCCCCAGGCCGCCCGGGAGTACATGACGAAGAGGAAGTTCACCTACGGTTGCCTCCTCAAGGGCGACGAACTCGCGCAGGCGTACGGCGTGACCGGCATCCCGACCCTCGTCATCATCGGCAGGGACGGCCGGGTCGCGAAGGTCGAAGTGGGGCTCTCCGACCCCTCGGGCGGCGGACTCCGCAAGGCGATCGACGCGGCGCTGGCGCGCTGATCCCGGGAAACGCGGCGATTTACCTTCGTTCGCTTGTGGCCGTTCGGTAGGCTTTCGGTCGATATCCGGGTTCCCGCCCGACCGGCCGCGACCGAAATGCCCGCAGAACCGACCAGCCAGCGCTCGGAGAGCGCGTTCACGGACTACAAGTTGCCGCTCCTGCGGGACGCCGCTGTGGCCGAGGCGAACCGCTGCCTCTTCTGCCACGACGCGCCGTGCATCAAGGCGTGTCCGACCGCGATCGACATCCCGCAGTTCATCCGCAAGATCGCGACCGACAACGTGCGCGGCTCGGCGAAGACGATCTTCGAATCGAACATCCTTGGGATGAGCTGCGCGCGGGTCTGTCCGGTCGAGGTGCTCTGCGTCGGCGCCTGC
>JBIIYI010000047.1:0-11302 GCA_044346895.1 Phycisphaerales bacterium | reverse complement strand
CGAACATCTCACCGAGATGCTGCACGCGGCGGGCGCGGGCGACGCGCCGGCCACCGAGCGGCTGTGGCGGGCGATCTACGACGAGATCCACGAGATGGCGGTCCGCGCGTGTTCCGCCGAAGGGACGCGCGCGCAGCTCCAGCCGACGATGCTCGTGCACGAGCTCTTCCTCAAGATGTTCGGTCCGGGCGTCGAGCGGACCGAGTGGGACGATCGGCGCCACTTCTGGGGCTCGGTCGGACGCGCGATGGGCCAGTTCCTGATCGACCTCGCGCGCGCCGAGGGACGTCTCCGACGCGGCGGCGGGCGGGCGCACGTGCCGATCGACGTGGTCGCGGGCGAACTCGAGGACGTCACGCGCGCGCTGTCGCCCGCGACGATCGCCGCGATCGAGGCGCTCGACCGGCTCGAGGAGGAGAGCCCCGAGAGCGCGCAGGTCGCGCGGCTCCGGTTCCTCTCCGGCTTCTCGATCGAGCAGACCGCGATCCTCCTCGACATCGCTCCGCGCACCGTGACCAAGCGCTGGAACTACGCGCGCGCGTGGCTCCGGCGCGCGATCGCGGAGGCGGCGTGATGGCGGGCGGTTCCGAAGGCGGGCCCGCATCGCAGGAGAGGGTCGAGCGGATCTTCGACGAAGCCATCGCGCTTCCCGAGGGCGAGCGCGTCGCGTTCGTCGACGCGAGCGGCCTCGACGACACTTCGCGGCGGAAGGTGATCGATCTGCTGCGCTTCCATGTCGCGGAGCCGACTCCGTCGCCGGCGCGCGCGAGGATCGATCCGGAGGCGGCCCTCGTCGGTGCGCGCATCGGCGGCTGCACGGTGACGCGGCTCGTCGGCGTCGGCGGCATGGGCGCGGTGTACGAGGCGATGCAGGATGCGCCGCGTCGGCGCGTGGCGATCAAGATGCTGCGGACGCCGCTCGCGGGCGGCTCGGCCGAGCGCCGCTTCCGGCTTGAGGCCGAACTGATGTCGCGCCTCGAGCATCCGGGCATCGCGCGCGTCTACGCGTCGGGGATGGACGGACGCGCGCATCGCGGCGCTTCGCGCGCAGGCGCGGCTTCCGCGGATGGAGCAGCCGGGGGTGAACCATCCGGGGGTGAACCATCCGGGGGTGAACCATCCGGGGGTGAACCTTCCGGGGGCGAACCATGGCTCATCATGGAGTTCATCGAAGGTGCGCGGCCGATCACGGAGTTCTGCCGCGCGTCGCTCCTCACGCCGCGCGCGATCGTGCGGCTGTTCCTCGATGTCCTCGACGCCGTGGCCTACGGACACGCCCGAGGCGTGCTGCACCGCGATCTCAAGCCGGCGAACATCCTCGTCGATGGCGACGGTCGTCCGCGCGTGATCGACTTCGGCATCGCGAAGGCGATCGACGGCGACCGCGCGGCGACGCTCGCCCTCACCGTGACGACGCGGCTCGTCGGCACGCTCCAGTACATGAGCCCGGAGCAGTTCGGCCAGCGCGACGCGGCCGACACGCGCAGCGACGTCTACGCGCTCGGACTCGTCCTCCACGAGGCGCTCGCGGGCAGGCCGCCGTACGCCGTCTCCCGCGACGCCGGCATCCTCGCCGTGGCGCGGACGGTGGCGGAATCTCCGGTTCCGCGCATCTCGACGCAGGTGCGGGCGCTCGCCGGCGGCTTCGGCGCGGATCTCGACGGCATCCTCGCGAAGGCGCTCGAGAAGGATCCGGCGCGGCGCTACCAGTCCGTCGCCGAGTTCTCCGCCGATCTCGCGCGTGCGCTCGCGGGCGAGCCGGTGTCGGCGCGCGTTCCCACCTTCGCCTACCAGCTCTCGCGCTTCGTGGCGCGAAACCGCGCGTTCTCGCTCGCCGTCGCGGCATCGCTCGTCCTCCTCGCGACGACCACGACGCTCGCGATCCTCGCCGCGCGCGACGCCAATCATCAGCGCGACGTCGCGGCGCTCCGGACGGCCCAGTACGCGATCGAGACGTCCGACTTTCCCGCCGCGCGCGAGGCGCTCGCCTCGCTCGGCGCGGGCGCGCGCGGATTCGAGTGGAGCGCCATCCAGTCGCGCGCCGAAGGCTGGCTTTTCGAGATCGACTTCGGGCAGGGGAACATCTACGAGGTGCTCGAGGCGCGCGGAGGCGAGGTCTTCGTGAGCGCGGCGGGCGACGAGTCGGTCGTCATCTCGTCGCGCAGCGGCGAAGTGCTTGCGCGCGCGCGCGATCCGCGCGAGGGCGCGACGACGGAGATCCTGTCGCTCGACGTCGACCGCGACGCGCGGCGCGTCGCGCGCGGCGGGATGAAGATGGCGCCGATCGTCCAGTCGCTCGAGGATGGACGCATCCTCTGGGAAGGCACGCAGCCGAAGGAACTGTTCACGGCCGTCGCGCTTTCGCCGGACGGCGCGCGCATCGCGTGGGCGAACGATGGCGAGCCGCTGCGCGTGAGCAGCGTCGACGACGGGACGGTCGTCGTCGCGCGCGACTTCGGCGCGTACATCCGCTCGCTCGACGTCTCGCCCGATGGCGCGCTCCTCGCGGTCGGCATCGAGCCGGCGCGGCTCGTCGTCGTCGACGCCGCGACGCTCGAGGACCGGTGGAGCGCGCCGCTTTCGGGCCGCGACGACGTGCCCGACGTGCGCTTCTCGCGCGACGGCCGCTTCGTGAGCGCGACGAGCTTCGCGGGCCTCGTCGACGTGTTCCGCGCCGACGGCACGCGCCATGGCGGCTTGAGCGCGGCGACGATGGGCGGCGTCGCGACCTACGCGGGCGAGGTCTCGCCCGACGGGACGCTCGTCGCCGCGGGCGCGATGGACCAGTTCCCGCGCGTCGAGGAGATTGCGACGGGCCGCGCGTTTCGCCTGCCGGGCCACGACGCGCAGTCGTGGTGCGTCGCGTGGGGCGCGGCGCCCGGCATCCTCGCGACCACGGGACCAACGCTGCGCATCTGGGATCTCGCCGTCCACGACCCCGCGGGAACGCGCCTCGTGCCCGAGCCGACGAAGGGAATCCGCCTTTCCGCCGAGGGTTCGCTGGCGGCGACGATCGTCGAGGCGACCGGCGGGGTTGCGGTCGCCGACATCGCATCGCGCACCGAACTCGCGCGGATCGGCGCGGCCGACGGATTGCCGGGATCCATGAAGGGTCCGGTGCAGCGGCTTGCGCTCGACGCGCGCCGTCGTCGCGTCGCGATCGCGGCCGGCGGGACGATCGCGGCGTTCGCCTTCGGTGGATCCGCGCAGCCCGCGCCGCTGTGGGAGACCGATGCGCGGGTGCTGGCCGAAGCGGGCATCGCCACGATCTCCGCGATCGAGTTCTTCGCGGATGGACGACTGTGCGTCTCGAGTGGGAACGAAGTGCTCGCCGCGCTCGACGCGGAGACGGGCGTGCCCATCGCGATCGCGGATCTGAGGCCGATCATCGCCGCGAATCCCGTGATCACCGAGCCGAGCGCGATCGTGTCGCTGCGCCAGTCGGGCGATGCGATCGTCGCCGCGTCGACGCTGCCGCCGGGGTATCTCCGCTGGAGCGGCCGACCGAATGCGAAGCCTTCGACCGCGCTCGGCATGGTGCCGTACCGGCGGCTGGCGATCGCCGCCTCGGGCGATCTGATCGCGACGACCGACGTCGACGGCGGCCTGCAGCTGATCGACGCGCGCACGATGCGCGAGATCCTCCGCAGCGATCCGCTGCTTTCGGCGGGGCGGTTCGTGGCGATCCGCCCGCAGGGCGACCGCATCGCGATGGTCTCGAACGACGCGCGGCTGGCGATCGTGGACGCGCGCTCGGGCGAACGCATCCTGCGCATTCCGCTGCCCGCTCCCGTCGGCGATCTTCGCTTCAGCGGCGACGGCCGCCGGCTCGTCGTCGGGTTCACGAACGGGCGGGTGATCGTCCTCGGCGAGGCGGGATCGGCGCGGGACGTGCCGGAAGAACGGACGGCGGATCGCGAGGTTCGGCGGAAGGAAGACGCGTCGAAGTAGGGTCGGCTCGGATCGGGACGGATGGATTCGAATGTCGGGTCGTGAAGATCGGGGAGCGGAAGATCGGGAAAGGCCTGGAGGAAAGAGATCCATGACGAAGCCAATCGATGATGCGGCGGCCGGGTCGGCCGACGGTGCAGCCGGCGGCCGGCAGCAGGTGATCGAGGACCTCTTCGAGGAGGTGCGCGGGCTTCCCGAGGCGGAACGCGAGCCGCGTCTCGCGGCGGCGCAGGTGCCTGAGGACGTGCGCGCCGAGGTGCGCTCGCTGCTTTCGTTCGATGGCGAGACCGTGCATGCGACGCGCCAGCGGCGCGACGGCTTCGCGTCCTTCGATCCGGCCGCCTGCATCGGCGTGACGGTCGATGGATTCACGATCCGCGCGGTGATCGGCTCCGGAGGAATGGGCACGGTGTTCGAGGCCGAGCAGGAGCGGCCGCAGCGGCGGGTGGCGCTGAAGGTGCTCGGTTCGGCGGGCGTCCGTCCGAGCGCCGTGCGCCGCTTCCTGCAGGAATCGGAGTTCCTCGCGCGGCTCGATCATCCGAATGTCGCGCGCGTGATCGCCGCGGGCACCTTGCGCGGCGTCGATGGCGTCGAGCGGCCGTACTTCGCGATGGAGCTCGTCGACGGCGGACGGCCGATCACGCGCTGGGCGAAGGAGACGAACGCCACGCGCGAGGAGATTCTCGTGAAGTTCGCAGAAGCGTGCGATGCCGTCGGCACGGGCCATCGAAGCGGCATCGCGCACCTCGATCTCAAGCCGAGCAATCTCCTCGTCGGCGGCGACGGCCGCGTGCGCGTCATCGACTTCGGCATCGCGCGCTCGCTCGACGGCGTCGACCGCGCCGCGCATGCGCCGGCCGCGGCCGGGCCCGAGGCCGCCACGCCGGCGCCGCCGCGCGACTTCGCCGGCACGCCGCAGTACATGAGCCCGGAGCAGTTCTCGCGCGACGGCCGCGCGGTCGACTCGCGCGCCGACGTCTACGCGCTCGGGCTCATGCTCTACGAACTCGTCACCGGTCGTCTGCCCTACGAGACGCGCGGACTCGGCCTGAAGTCGGTCGCGCGGCTCGTCGCCGACAGCGAGCCGCCCGCGCCGCGGCTCGTCGACGCGCACGTGCCGCGCGATCTCGACGCGATCGTCCGACGTGCCATCGCGAAGTCACCCGACGCGCGCTACGGCACCGCGTCCGAGATCGGCGACGACATCCGCCGCATGCTCGCGGACGAGCCGATCGTCGCGGCGCCCGCGACGCGCGTCGACGGAATCCTGCGGTTCATGCGGAAGAACAGGGCGCTCACCGCGCTCGCGATCCTCACGCTCGCCGTCTCGACCATCGGTGCGGTCGTCTCGACGAGTGCGGCGGTCGAGGCGGAGCGGCGTGCAGGGGAATCGGCGCGCACCGCGTCGCTGGCGAACCTCCGCGCGGCGACGGCGGCGCTGCGCGAGGGCGATCCCGCGGAGGCGGCACGTCTTCTCGATCGCGTGCGGCCCGGCGACTGCGGCTGGGAATCCCGGCACCTGCTCGCGTCGGTCGCGCGTCACGAGCTCCTCGCGCACGTCGGCAGCGAGATCCTGCACCTCGCCGTCGCGGGCGAGACCGGCGAGATCGCGTGCGGCGTGACCAGCGGATTCGTCGTGATCGTCGACCCGAAGCGCCCGGAGCCCTACGAGATCCACGATCTGCGCGCGGAGTTCGGCGACTTTCAGAACAAGTACTTCCCGTCGATGGCGATCTCGGCGAACGGTCGGCGCGTGCTCGCCCCGCTCGGAAACGGGAGGATCATGGAACTCGACCGCGACCGGGGCACGTGGCGCGCCCTCGGCGTCACGGGGCCGTGGTGCGCCGACGCGGACGGCGCGACCGTCGTCGTCGACGGCGGCACGATCATGCTCGTCCCGCCCGGAGGCGACGCGCCTTCGGCACGCGTCGGCCTCGGCCACGGCGCCCTCGCGTGCGGCATCGCGCGGGGAGCGCGGCATGCGGCCGTGCTCTGCGCGAACGGCGACGTCGCGATGTACGACCTCGATCCCGCGGCGGGCACCATCGTCGAACGCTGGCGCACGCCGGGCGTCTTCCGTCGTCCGCGCGCGATCACGATCGCCGACGACGGATCCGCGGTCGTCGCCGTCTCGCGCGATCCGGAGATCGTCCGGCTCGACGGCCGCGACGGCAGAATCGAGCGGCGCGCCGAACTCGCGGGCGGCGCCGTCTTCGAGCTCGCGTTCGCGCGCGGCGGCGACACCGTCGCCGCCAGCAGCTGGGCGAACACGATCCGCGTGATCGACGCGGAGACCCTCGGGATCCGCGAACTCCTCGGTGGAACGCTCGGACACGTCTGGGGCATCGACTATGCGCCCGACGACTCGCGCATCATCGGCCGCGTGGTCGTCAAGCGGCCGAAGCCGGTCGGCGGCGACGAGAACGTGGAGTGGCTCGGCACGTACCGCATCGAAAGGCCCGGCGGAACGCGCGACTTCGATCTCGGGCGCGACGTCGTCGCGGCGACCTTCGATGCGGAGAAGCGCCTGTTCTGGATCGTCGACGTCGACGGCACGCTCGGCACGGTGCGGCCGGACGAGGGCGCGTTCGAGCCGATCGCGCCGGTCGGCGGCGACGCGCGCCGTCTCGCGATCTCGGGCAACTCGATCTACGTCGGAACGTCGGGCGGCGCCGTCGCGCGATTCGACGTCGGCGACGAGGGCTCGCTCGCCGAACGCTGGCGCACGCAGGTCTACGGCACTCCGATCACCACGATCGGTCCGTCGCCCGACGGCCGATCGATCGCATGCGGGACGCGCGACCGTGCATGCGTGCTGCTCGATGCGGAAACCGGCGACGAACGCTGGCGCCGCGCGCTTCCGGCCGGGATGGGCGGTCCGGAGCGGCAGCAGGTGTCGTACTTCGCGTACGTCGACGACGGCCGCGCGATCGTGCCGTTCTCGGTCGACACCGAAGCCCACATGCCCGTCCTCTCGGTCGCGGACGGTCGTGAACTCCGGGTGTACTCCCCGGACCTTCCCGAGGTCGAGGCGGTGGTTCCCGCGCCGGGTGGCCGCTTCGTCGGTGCGGGAGTGACGGGAGGCGTTTTCACCTTCGCGGAGGGCGAGCGGTGGGGTGCCGCGGACGTCGCGCGCAACGGCGGGATGCTCGCCACGATTCCCAATGCGGTCGCCGATCTGCGCGCGGACGAGGTGCGCTACCTGCTGGCCGCGCGCGACGGGTTGCTGCGCGTCGTCACGATCGATCCCGATGTGGGCATGGACGCCAGGCAGAGGCTGAAGTCCGTGGAGGACCTCATGCGGCTCGATCTTCCGGTCGGCACCGCCCTCGCGGTCGGGTTCGACGAAGCGCGGGACGAGGTCGTCGTCGTCTCGAACCGGGGCCGCGTGCGCGCATGGACCGGCCGCGTCGATCCGGCGACGCAACCGCGTCACGACGACGGGCAGCTGCAGGCGCTGAAGAGGTCGGAGGCGGACCGCGGGGTCGGGAAGTAGCGCGCGGGGGCGAGGCTCCGTTCGCCGCGGACGCCGCGTGCATGACCATGCGCACTTTCGCGCGCCCGTGCGGCGCGGCGGAGCGTAGACTCGCCGCCTCGATGGGCGACGCAGGCGACAGTTCCGAGGCAGAAGAGGCGCGCGGCGCGGACGAATCCGCGCCGTCCGCGCAGCCGTCGGTACGGGCCGGACTTGCCGCGATCTGGCGCTTCGCCGACGGCGAGCATGCGAACTTCGCGCTGGCGACGGGCGCGCTCGTCGTGTCGGCGGTCGCGCTGTACGCGGCACCGCTCGTGCCGCAGTCGGTCTTCGACCTGGTGGCGGGCGACGCTGCGAAGGCCTCGGCGATCTCGCGGTTCGTGATCGACGCGCTCGGCGGGCTCGAGCGCGTCGGCGAGGCGCTGTGGATCCCGGCCGCCGCGATGATCGGGATCGCGATCGTCTCGGGCATCGCGATCCACCTCAAGACGCGCTTCGCAGCGGGTGCGGCCGAGCGCATCGCGCGGCGCCTGCGCGACCGGATGTACGACCACGTGCAGCGGCTTCCGCCGGCGACGCTCGACGAACTCCCTTCGGGCGACATCGTGCAGCGGTGCACGTCCGACATCGAGACGACGCGCGCGTTCTGCGCGAATCAGGCGCCCGAGATCGGCCGCGCGGTGCTGATGCTCGTCGTGCCGCTGCCCATCATGCTGCTCCTCGACTGGAGGATGGCGCTCGCGTCGATCGTGTGCGTGCCGGCCATGCTCGCCTTCACCGCGATCCACTTCCGCCGCATGGCGCCGTCGTTCGCCGCGAAGGAGGCCGCCGAAGGCCGCATGACGACGAACGTCACCGAGAACCTCACCGGGATCCGCACGGTGCGCGCGTTCGGGCGCGCGGAGCACGAGAACGCACGATTCACCGCGAGTTCCGCGGCGTTCCGCGACGCCGACGCGCGGCTCTTCCGCATGTTCGCGGCGTTCTGGGCGAAGTCCGACCTCATCTGCTTCCTGCAGCAGGTCGTCGTCGTCGGCCTCGGCGCGTGGCTTCTCGCGCGCGGATCGCTCGAACTCGGGGCGTACTTCTACTTCCTCACCGTCGTCGCGATGTTCATCTGGCCCGTGCGCATGCTCGGCCGCATGGTCGTCGAGGCGGGGAAGGCGCTCGCCGCCGTCGCGCGGCTCGAGGAGATCCTCGCGCGAAGCGAGGAGCGCGACCTCGATCCCGACGCCTCGCGCGCGCGGCCGCTCGATGTTCCGGCGCTGCAGCCTGGAGCCTCGGCGCTGCAGCCTGGAGCCTCGGCGCTGCAGTCTGGAGCCTCGGCGATGCAGCCTGTGGCCCCGGCGCGCGGGCTCGCGGTGCGCTTCCGCGACGTGAGGTTCGCGCATCGCGGCGGGCCGACGGTGCTCGACGGGATCTCGTTCGAACTCGAACCCGGGCAGACGCTCGGACTCGTCGGGCCGTCGGGCGCCGGGAAGACGACGATCGTGCAGCTCCTGCTGCGGTTCCACGAGCCCGTCGCGGGATCGATCGAGGTCGACGGCCGCGCGCTCCGCGACGTCCCGCGCGCGTCGATCCGCGGCGCCGTCGGCACCGTGCTCCAGCAGCCGTTCCTCTACTCGCGGAAGCTGCGCGACAACATCCGCGCGAGCACCCGCGCGGCCGACGCGCGCATGGAGGACGTCGAGACGTGCGCGGAGATCGCGCGCGTGCACGAAACGATTCTCTCGTTCCCCGAGGGCTACGACACCGTCGTCGGCGAGAAGGGAATGACGCTCTCGGGCGGACAGCGCCAGCGCATCGCGATCGCGCGCGCGCTCGTGGCCGAGCCGCGGCTCCTCGTTCTCGACGACGCGCTGAGCGCGGTGGATGCGGACACGGAGGCGTCGATCCTCGCGGCGCTGCGCGCGCGCCGGAACGGGCAGACGAAGATCATCGTCGCGCACCGGCTGAGCGCGGTGATGGACGCCGACCTCATCCTCGTCCTCGACGAGGGACGCATCATCCAGCGCGGCACGCACGCCGCACTCGTCGCGCAGCCCGGCCTCTACCGCACGCTCTGGGAGATCCAGAACCATGCCGAGGCGGAGCTCGACGCCGCGGAGGAGGTCGCCGGTGTCTGAGGTCGAGCGGCACGACGACGCACGGTCGCGCTTCACGCTGCGCGTGTGGCGGCCGATCGTCGCACGCGCGCTGCGCGAGCGGCGCGGCGTCGCGATGCTCGTCGGCGGAGGCGTCGTGGTGGCCGCGATCGAGACGATGCTCCCGCTCATGGTCGGACGCATCGTCGACGAGGCGCGGCGCGGCGACGATGCGGCGCTCGCGCGGCCGATCGCGCTCTACGCCGCGGTGTTCATCCTCTTCGCGGGCGGCGTGTGGACCTTCATCGCCGGCGCGGGCATCGTCGCGACGCGCACCGCCGACCGCCTCCGGCGCGACTGCTTCGGCAGGCTCCAGACGCTCGAACCCGCGTACTTCGACGTGCGGCCGACGGGGTGGCTCGTGTCGCGCCTCACGAGCGACTGCTCGAAGGTGTCCGGCATCCTGCCGTGGGTGATGCTCGACCTCGCGTGGTGCTCGGCGATCCTCGTCGGCGTCGTCACGGCGATGTTCTGGACGAACCCGGGCCTCGCGCTGTGGGCGCTCGCCGCGGTTCCGGCGATGGCGCTGACGAGCGCGATCTTCCAGCGGTTCCTCCTGCGCGCGGGCCGCGAGGCGCGCCGCGTCTCGAGCGCGATGACCGCGTCCTACGGCGAGATGCTGCTCGGCGCGCGCACGACGAAGACCCTCGCGCGCGAGGAGGCGAATCTCGCCGAGTTCCAGACGCTCTCGACCGAGATGAACCTGTGGGCGATGCGCGGCGCGATACTCTCGAGCGCGTACATGCCGCTGATGGCGATGCTCGCGGCGACCGGCGCGGCGCTCGTCCTCTGGCACGGCGTCGACCGGGTGCGGTCGGACGCGAACCTCACGCTTGGCACGCTGATCGCGTTCATGCAGTTCGCCGCGCTCTTCGCGCAGCCGGTGCAGGAACTCGCGCAGCGATTCGCCGACATCCTCGGCGCATCGAGCGCCGCCGAGCGCATCGCGAGCCTCCTCGCGACCGAGCCCGCGATCGCGGACCGCGCGGGCGTGCGCGCACCCGCCGGCGACGGGCGCATCTCCGAACTTCGGTTCGAGAACGTCGGCTTCTGGTACCGCGAGGGCGTGCCTGTGCTCCACGACTTCACGCTCGCGGCGAGGCGCGGGCAGACGATCGCGCTCGTCGGTTCGACCGGCGGAGGCAAGTCGACGATCGTCTCGCTCGCGACGCGCTTCTACGAGCCGCGCACGGGGCGGATCGCGATCGACGGCACCGACTACCGCGACGTTCCGCTCGACTGGCTCGTCGCGCGCATCGGCATCGTCCCGCAGGTCGCGCACCTCTTCGCGGGCACCGTGCGCGAGAACATCCGCTATGGGCGGCTCGAGGCGACCGACGGCGAGGTCGAGGAGGCCGCGCGCCGCGTGAAGGCGCACGGCTTCATCGAAGCGCTCGAGAAGGGCTACGACACCGAGGTCGGCGAGGGCGGCGAGCGGCTGTCGACGGGACAGCGCCAGCTCGTGGCGCTCGCGCGCGCGGTGCTGCGCGATCCCGAGATCCTCGTGATGGACGAGGCGACCAGCTCGATCGACGCGGCGACGGAACGGCTGGTGCAGGAGGGCGTCGACGAGGTGCTGCACGGTGGCGACCGCGGCGGACGCATCTCGTTCGTCGTCGCGCACCGCCTGTCGACGATCCGCCGCGCCGATCTCATCGTCGTCATCGAGCGGGGCCGCGCGGTCGAGCAGGGAACGCATCGCGAGCTGCTCGCGCGGCGCGGGCGCTACTTC
>JBIIYI010000402.1:0-3271 GCA_044346895.1 Phycisphaerales bacterium | reverse complement strand
GACGGCGTAGACGTACGTGGGCATGGGCGCATCCTACGCGGTTCGTCCGACCTCATCGACCGAGCGACCCGTCTGCGAGCGCTTCGTTCGAAGCGTCCCGCAACTCCCGTCCCCGCTGGATGCCCTTCCGCAGGCGCGCCGCAGGCGCCGTCGCCGCCGATCGCGTTCGGCTCCGAAAACTCATCTCCCTGCCTGTACGGAACCAGGGACGAGCACCTCCTTCCCGGCGTGCCCGCATCGAGGGCACCTGACGGATTCCGATCCAAAGCACCCCAAAGGAGAATCGCATGTCCTTCGATAGATCGTTTGTTTCCGCGCGGGCCCCACTCGGCGCCCTCGCCATCTCCCTCGCCGTCGCCGGCACCGCCGGCACTGTCTGCGCCGCGCCTCAGGCTGATCTCGAGCACCTGATCCTGAGCGAGACGGCGCTCGCGATGGGCGACTGCGGATCGGTCGTCGCGCAGCAGAGCGCCGGTGCCGCCGAATACGATGCGACGCAGGCGCTCGAACGCGCCGCGCAGGTGCTTGCCGTCACGGGTGAGTACACGGCGTTCGTCGCGCAGGGGCTCCGGCATCTCTGCGAGGCGGAGGGATTGTCGACCTGCGAGTCGGCCGCGCGGTGCGAGGCCATGACCGAGGACTTCCAGCGCGCCGGTCAGATGATCGCCGACCGCGACCTCAAGACCGCGGCCATTCTGGTCGCGTCTGCGGCCGATGCATACCGCGATGTGTTCTCATTCGAGACCAACGGAGCGATTTCCGATGCCCTGCGGCTGAGCTTCACCGCCTCCGCGAACTCGCTCGACGCGGCATCCGCCATGCTTTCCGTGCTCGCCAGCCCGGGCGCGTTCAACGAGGCGACTGCCTATCCGCTGGAGGTGTACGCCTCCGGGATCGAGGCGATGCTTGCGGAACTTCGCGTTCCGGCCGAGTACGGTTGGCCTTCCGGCTTCCTCCAAGTCGAACACTACGTCGGTGGGAACTTCGATGGGAAGTGGGATGCCGGAACGCAACTCGCGTCCCAGCTCGAACGACCGGAGGCGAAGTTGATCCTGAACGGATGGAGCCAGCTGGGTCCTCAGGGCGTGCTCGATGCGTTCGGCGGCGCCGCTGTCCTGCAGTCGCTGCACGGGTTCGGCTCGGGCATGCGGGACTGCATGTACGGGTTGCGCGCGGACCTCATGAAGGGCCTCGTGGTCGACGGCTGGTGCGACCTGGAATGCCAGAACGACCAGAACTGCGGTGGCTGCCGGATTCGGAAGACCGGCCTCGGTCTCGCGAATCACAATCCGGACGAACTCGACGATGTGCGACTGGCGGTCGACCTGATACTCGAGATCGATGTCACGCGTCGCGGTGTGAGTTTGACCCCCGATGCTCTTCGCGCGGCCGTTGGCGATGCCTTCAGCGATCTCATCGACAAACTTCTCGCCCGAAGCGGTTACCTCTACATCCTCATGGAAATGCATCGTTGCGTGTTCAGTTCCTGCTTCATCTTCTGGGAGGAGTCGGACTGCACGGTCGCGAAGACGGAGTGGGTGAAGGTCCCGCTCCCGGTCGTGCAGCAGCTGACCCCGACGCGGCTCTGGTCTGCGGGGGAATGGCGGACCGCTGCCAAGGCTGCACAGCGCGCCGCGGCCGACTGGTGCCGCCTGAACGGATGACGGCGAACTCCGCGCGACGCTCGCCATCAACGAATCGAAGCCCCCCGTCCGGTTCACCGGACGGGGGCTTTCGTCTCGATGGATGCGATCGCCTTCCCGTCGCGGTCCGCGGGAGCGCGTGCGCCACGGTGACCGGTGGTCGTGTGGCGCATCATGTGCTCCCGGGCTCCTCCGCCGCGGGGACGGCCTCATGTCATGATCTTCGTCCGAGGCATCCGTCGATGCGTCCAGCGCGTCGATCGCGCGCGGAGGCCGTCGGTCCGCGCGGGGAACGCTTGGGCGCCCGATCGCGCGGCATGGTAGAACGCCATCCAACCATGCCGGCGATGACGGGAAAGCCCGAACCCATCCGCATCCGCGAGCTGCGCGAACTCCTCGCGCGCGCGAACGCGGCGTACTACGTCGATGCGGCGCCATTCATGAGCGACCAGGAGTTCGACGCGCTGCTCGCCGAGCTCGCGTCGCTCGAGGCGCGCCACCCCGAGCTCGACGACCCGAACTCGCCGACGAAGCGCGTCGGCGGCGCGCCGCTCGAGGGCGAGTTCGAGACGCGGCGGCACCGGGTGCCGATGCTCTCGGTCGACAACACCTACTCGCTCGAGGACATGCGCGCGTGGTATCGGCGCTGCGCCGACGCGCTCGGCGGCGCGGCGGTCGAGCCGGAGTTGGGGCTCTCCGCGGCGGCGGGGCTCTTCGCGGCGGTGGGCGCGGCCGGCGCCGCGGCCGGTCCCGCGCTCTACGCCGATCCCAAGGTCGACGGCCTCGCGATCTCGCTCCGCTACGAGGATGGCGAGCTCGTCGAGGCGGTCACGCGCGGCGACGGCGAGAAGGGCGACCTCGTCACGGCGAACGTGCGCGCGATCCGCGCGGTGCCGCTCAAGCTGCGCGCGCCCGCGGGCGCCCATCGCGCGGCGGGCGTTCCCCGCGTCCTCGAGGTGCGGGGCGAGATCTTCATGCCCGTCCGCGAGTTCGAGCGGATCAACGAGGAGCGCGAGCGACACGGCGAGCAGCTGTTCGCGAACGCGCGCAACTCCTGCGTCGGCACACTCAAGAACAAGGATCCGAAGGTCGTCGCGTCGCGGCGGCTCTCGTTCGTCGCGCACGGCCGCGGCGAGGGCGAGGGGCTTCCGGCGCTCGCGTCGCACTCCGAGTTCGTCGCGTACCTCAGGGAGCTCGGCGTTCCGGTCTCGTCGATCGGCGGCGTGATGAAGTCGCTCGCCGACGCGGAGCGCGCCATCGGGGACTTCGCCGAACGCCGCGAGAAGCTCGACTTCGCCGTCGACGGCATGGTCGTCCGCATCGACCGCTTCGACGAGCAGGAGCGCCTCGGGTTCACCGCGAAGAGCCCGCGTTGGGCCGTCGCGTTCAAGTATCCCGCCGAGCAGAAGGAGACGGTGCTCGAGAAGGTCGAGTGGCAGGTCGGGAAGGGTGGCACGATCACCCCGCGCGCCACGATGAGCCCGGTCTTCGTCGCGGGGTCGACCGTGCGCCACGCGACGCTCCACAACATCGAGGAGATCCAGCGCCGCGATCTCCGCATCGGCGACCACGTGATCGTCGAGAAGGCGGGTGAGATCATCCCGCAGGTCGTGCGCGCGGTGGTCGAG
>JBIIYI010000401.1:0-3288 GCA_044346895.1 Phycisphaerales bacterium | reverse complement strand
GACGGGAGCGGCGCGTCGGCCGATGGTTCGGCCGGCGCGTCGACGGATGCGATGGCCGCCACTCCCGCCGGCGGAGTTCCCGCGATCGATGAGACGGTCGAGGTGAACCGCGAGTACGCCAAGCGGCTCACCGGTCGCGTCTCGAACGCGGTCTACGACGTCCGTCTCGCGGAAGTCGTGTTCGTCGCGGAGACATCGAAGCTCCCGCTCATCTTCGCCAAGATGTCCGACCAGAATTTTATGACCATCACCAACCTCAAGATCGCCCCGGCGGATCCGTTCGCGGCGACGCGACTCGGATACCTCTACGGGGCCGAGCCGGTGTGCGAGGTCACTGCCACGATCGAGACCGTCTGGTTCCGTTCGTGGACGGCGAAGCACATGCCGAAGGTGCTCCTGACTGCCCTCGGCATTCAGTTCAAGGCACCGGAAGCCGCGGCGCCCGCCGACGGATCGGCGGAGGCATCGGGATACTGAGTCCGAGACGCAGGATGTCGGTGACGACCTCCGTTCGAACCCTCGAACGCCGCCGCGTGTCGAGCACAAGCGAATGTCCCGCGCCTTGGCGCGGTTGAAATGGAAGCAACCATGAAGAACAAGGGCATTTCCTATTTCGAGCAGCATGTCGAGAAGTTCGTGCTCGGCGCGGCCGGAGTCGTCTTCTTCAGCGTCCTCGTGTGGCAGCTGATTCCAAGCACCGTGAAGGTCGACGGCAAGGACGTCGCGCTCGGCGATCTCGATCGCGAGATCGCGTCCAAGGCGGACATGCTCAAGCGCAAGCTCGAGAGCGAGGGCACTCCGCTCAAGGATCAGCTGAAGGGCAAGCTTCCGCCGGAGTTCAACGGCGACGCGTTCCTCGCGAAGGCGGGCGAACGAGCGCTTCCGGCGGGCGATTTCCCCCAGTTCGAACCCATCATCGCCGGCGCCATCCAGCCGCCCGACATCCTCGAGGTCCGCAAGTACCACGTCCCGCAGTTCGCCGCGGCCACGATGGGCGCCACGGTTCAGGTGGACGACACGATCGACGGGAGTTTCCTTCAGTCGAATCCGAAGACGCGCGAGTATGCGGCGATGGCAGCGGCCTCGGACGACGTGTCCTGGCTCGTGCCGAACGCGGTGCTCGATGCCAAGGCCATGTTCGCGGCCCTCTCGAAGGCGGATGGGGGCGCTTCGGTCCCGCCCGGCTGGTACCGCGAGACCCTGTTCCTCGTGGACGTCGAGTTCGAGCGACAGGAGGTCCTGCCCGACGGGTCCGCGGGCTCGACGGCGGTCGTCGACATCCTTCCGGGCGCGTTCAGCCTCCGGAGCGAGATCCAGCGCGATCTCAACGTCGGCCTGCGCGACGGCGTCTGGGAGTCGCTTTCGAACGCTTCCAACCAGCGGAGCATCCTGCAGCCCGAGTTCGTGCCGACGAAGCGCGGGAACTTCAATGCCGCGACCATGCTGAGCGACCCTGGCGAGATGGACGACGCCGAGGATCCCACCGTCCGCAGCCTGCGGAAGTCGGTGGCGAAGCAGGCTCTCGAAGTTGCTCGGCTCGAGGAGCAGCTGAAGGAACTCGGCGGCCCGCTGGAGGACACGTCGAAGGAGGACAAGAAGCGCGAGGAAGAGGAGCGTTCGGGAGGATCCAGCGGCAACCGCGGTGGCAGCGGGAACAGCGGTCAGAATCGCCCAGGTGGCGGTCTCGGCGGTGGCGGCCTGAGCGGCGGGATGAGCGGTGGCAAGAACACCGGCGGCCCCGATCCCCGCGATGAGGCGACGAAGGAGAAGCGCATCAAGCTCACCAAGTCGCTGAAGGAGAAGCGTTCGCGACTCCAGTCCGCGCAGAAGGAACTCGAGAAGCTCGGCGCGACGGTCGAGGCGTCCAAGTCCGTCGGGCCGTTCGATCCGAAGTCGGAGGAACGGCTTGTCATCTGGGCGCACGACCTGGGAGTCGCGCCGGGCAAGACCTATCGATACCGCACGGTCGTCAAGACCTACAACCCGTTCTTCACGTACGGGGGACTGCTCGAAGCCGAGCAGAAGGATCTGGCCACGCCGTTCACTATGAGCACGCCGGTCTCCGACTGGAGCGAGCCCATCACGGTGCAGCCGAGGGTCGCGTTCTTCGTGACGGACGCGGTTCCGGCCGAAGGGCGCCTGGGCATTGGGCAGGCGAGCGTCGAGCTCTACACCTATCGGGATGGAGAGCGTCGGTTGGAGCGCATGACCCTCCAGCCGGGCGACGCCATCGCCTCTGCGGACGGCAGTGCGCTCGGAGCGACGACCTACTTCATCGTCGATGTCGTCGCCGATCCCACCATCGAGCGGGGCGGTACCGATCGGCGGGCTTCCGCCATCGTCGTGATTCAATCGAGCGACAAGCGTCGCTACGAAGTGCGGGTCCCAGTCTCCGAGATGCGCGATGACCGTCGGCTGAACCTTCAGGACGAGGTCGAGCTCGCGCGCGCGGAGCGCGAAGGCGCGAAGCAGGCTGAATCCTCGGGTGCCGCAGGGGCGCCCGAGGCGCCCGCCGCGCCTCCGCGGGGACCTGCCGGCCGTTGACTTCGGCGTTTCATTCGATGTTCTTTCAGCGAGCCGCCCTCGGGCGGCTCGCTGCGTTATGCGCACTGTCGAGTATGCAGGGGAGGAAATCCTGTGGATAAGCCGTCGCAACCGACGAGCGGGGTACATTTCGGTTGCCGAAGGTCCTAGAAAAACTCATCGGAAGGCGATTCAACTCTCCAGCATCGACTGAAAGTCGATTTCGGTGTCCGATCGCACGCTTCGATGGCACTTATTGATCCCTAGGGCGGGTCCGATAGATGGGAAGCGGAAAAAATCTCAGGGAGGCGCTCAATGGCATTGACAGGATTGGCGACTTCGCTATCCTTACCCCTCCCAACTTCCGGCCACAAACCGAAAGTGAACGGGGTTTCAGGGTCTCACGACTCCGAAAATCGTCGAAAGACGTCTTTGACAAGTAAGCGTGTGCAAATTGTCGCGATGCCGTGCGACGAGGTTTCAGCGGATATTCCGCTTGAAACATCGGGTGCACGGCGAACATCGCACCGAGATATGAGCAGCTAGGCGACTGCGTTCGATGCCAACTTATGAATCGAACGTCGGCCCCATCAATGCAGTGGGGCCGTGATCAACACCGGTACGCGGCGGATCGAAGCATTCGTTTCACGAGAGCTTCGGCTGGCCACGGCACTCGGTAGACGCGATCAAGTCAATAAGGGCACGTGATGGATGTCTTGGCGTCAAGAGGCGATGAAGGACGTAGGAACCTGCGATAAGCCCAGG
>JBIIYI010000400.1:0-3289 GCA_044346895.1 Phycisphaerales bacterium | reverse complement strand
GCTGCTGACCCTGCTGCTGGCCCTGCTGCTGGCCCTGCTGCTGGCCCTGCTGCTGGCCCTGCTGCTGCGGCGGCTTCTGCGCGGCCTTCTGCGCGGCCTTCGCCATGTTCTTCAGCGCCTGCTGGCTCGCCTTCGCGGCGGCCGCGGCCTTGCGCAGTTCTTCCTTCTGCTGTTCCGTCAGACCGTTGGCCTGCTCGATCGCCTGCTCGAGCGCGGCTGGATTGTTCGCAAGCTGCTCGTCGAGGCCGGCCGCCTGCAGCGCGTCCTTGAGCGACTCCTGACGCTCGGCCAGCCGCTCGAGCGACTTCGCCATCTTCTCGAGCGCCTCGCGCGCAGCGGCCTTCTCGGCGTCGGTCATCTCCTTCGACTCGAGCTTCTTCCCGAGTTCGTTCAACTCCTCCTTCGCGCCCGCGAAGTCGCCCTTCGCCATCGCCTCGCCGAACTTCGCGGTCTCGCCCTCCTGCTTCTCGAGGCCCGCGAGGTCCTTCTTCAGCGCCTCGGCCTTGCGGACCTCCGCGCGGTCGCGCATGTCGTCGACCTTGCGCTGGATCTCGCTCATGCGCCGGATCGCCTCGCGCCGGGCGTCGTCGTCGAACTCGCCGCCGACCTTGGCCTCCGCGTTCTGCGCCAGCTGCTTCATCGAGTCCTTCAGTTCGGGCGGCAGCGCCTTCGCGCTCTCGACCTCGCTCTTCAGGCGCTCGAGGGCCTCCTCGCTCGCCTTCTTCTCGGCGACCTTCGTCGACGCCGCCTCCTCGCGCTCCTCCGCCGGCCACTCGTACCGAGGGACGGAGACGTAGGTCGCGATGGCGGCGGCGATCGCGGCGAGCGACCACCACGTGCGCTGATCGACCGGCACCGGGAACGCCGCGCGCACCTTCGACGGCATCTCGGGTCGCGAAGCGACCTCGACCGCGTCGGCGACGGCCGCGCGCGCGAACGAGTCCTGCGACTTCTCGAGGTGGATCGCGCTGGTGAGGCGTTCGTCGAGCTTCAGTTCGCGATCGATCGCAAGAGCGACGCTCGCGTCGGTGTCGGGTGCGAAGCCGGCGGGCTCGGCCGTCGGACGGGTGCGTCCGCGCGCCGGGCCGCGCAGCGCACGCGCCGCCAGCAACGCCGCCATCACGACCGCGACGGCGACGGCCGCGAGCACCACCAGCATCCAGACGGATGGCGCGCGGTCGGGTGCGAACGAATCGCCCGGCATCAACTTGGCCGCGACGACCGCGAGGACCACGAGGATCGCGGCCGCAAGCAGCCCGTTGCCAAGCGCGGAGACGACATCGCGCAGCGTTCGGCGGCGTCGGGCGATCGCGATGAGCTGACGGATCCGGTCCATGGGTCGAACTCCTGTCGAACTCGCGGCGGAATCGCGGCGGACTCTGTCGAACTCCCGCGAGGCCCGAGTGCGTCGATGGTACCCGCCACCCGCCGGATCTTCGGTTCGCAAGGCCCATCCCCGCGAGAATTCCGGGAGCGTTCGGGCACGTCGCAGGCCGGCCGCGGTAGCCTCCCCGAAGATGGATCCGGACGACCACGTCTGCCTCTGCTTCCACGTGTCGCTTCGCAAGATCGCGAACTTCATCGTCCGGGAGGAGCCTCGCGTCCCGAGCCAGATCTCGGAATGTCTTGGCGCGGGCACCGGCTGCCAATGGTGCGTGCCGTTTCTCCGCAGGTTGCACGCGCTCCATGCGGAGGGAAAGCCGCTTGACCTCCCGATCTCCCCCGAGGAATACGCGGGCCGACGCACGCGCTACCGGAAGACGGGGGTGCGCGAGGGAGTGGGCGAGGGAACGGGCGAGGGAACGGGCGAGGGCGCGCGCGACGGAGCGCGCGAGGGAACGGGCGAGGGAACGGGCGAGGGCGCGCGCGACGGAACGGGGTCGCCCGATGACGACGCCTCCCGCATGGAGCCGCCGGAGGCCTGACCTCAGGCCGCACCCGCGCGGTTCACGCGGCGGAGTTCGAGCTGCCGGATCGCACGGCCGAGTTCGGCGGGCGGTTCGACGAAACGGAGTCCGAGGTCGGAGAGCCGGGGCGAGCGCGACGCCATCACGTGCGCGACGGTGGCCTCGGTGTGGATCGCCGGGAAATACGCGGGAAAATCAGCCCGGACGACGACGCGTTCGTCCGGCCGCACGAGCCCTACCAGTTCGACGCGCACGCAGAGGCCGCCCTCGGAGACGTCGACCACCGTGCCTTCGCCGAGCGCGTTCAGCGAGATCGGACGCGACAGGATCGCGCGCGGCGCGAGATCGAACGCCACGGGCACGCGGTGCAGCGAGCGCCGCTCCTCATGGACGAGAGCCTTCGGAATCGACACGCGATAGCCGTAGCGCTTCATGGCGCCCTCGCCCGCCGTCCACCGGCCGAGCACCTCGACATCGCCGTGATCGAAGCCGCTGTCCGCCGCGATCGAGAGGTGAAGCACCTCGCCCGCGACCAGTTCGCGCCGCGCCGGGCCATCGTGCGGCCGGCTGATGACGAGCGCTCCGTCCTCGACCTCCTCGACGTGCCCGGACAGCGGACTCGGCAGCGCCACGCCGTCGAGCGTGCCGATGCCGATCGAGGCCGACCGGAGCGCCGCGCGCCGCAGGATCGCGCGGACCGACTCGACCTCGGGGTCGTCGGCGCGGAGGTAGGACGTCATGCGCTGGAACCAGAGCCGCATGCTTCGGGCATCGGCTCGATCCGGGAGCCGCTTCACGGAGAGTCGCCCCCCGCTGGAGAACCTGCCCCACCGTCGAATCCTCGGGCGACGATCGACGTGGCTTCGAACCGCACCCGACTCCGGTCATCCCCGACGACATGCTCGTGGGACGTTCTCGGTCCCGCGCTCCCGACCTCCCCGGAACCGCTGGCGCAGCCGATCGCGACGCGCCCGCCGATCGCGCGGTCCGGCAGCATGTCGCACGGCCGACGCGCGTCCTGCACGCGCCTCGGACCCTCGCCGCCTGAAAACGCGACACGCTCCGCCTTCGGGCGGAGCGTGTCGGGCTTGCGAGGCGCCTCGCCGCGGACGATGCGGTCCGGCGCCAGACTCCTTCGGTTGCGGGGATCAACCCCACGCGTCGAGCATGATCGCGAGATCCGCCGCGTCGACCTTTTCATCGCAGTTGAAGTCTGCGTACTCGACGTTCGTACCCCACGCCGCGAGGAGATACGAGAGATCGGCCGCGCCGACCATGCCGTCACCGTCGATGTCGCGCGGCTGCGGGACGCAGACGCCGTCGATCCAGAACTCCTGGCCGGCGAGCACGATCGAGTCGACGGTGCCGACGAGCGCAAGCGC
>JBIIYI010000045.1:0-11435 GCA_044346895.1 Phycisphaerales bacterium | reverse complement strand
CTGCTTCTCTCGAAGCCCGACGTCCTCCTCCTCGACGAGCCGACCAACCACCTCGACCCGGAAAGCGTCTTCTGGCTCGAGCAATACCTCGCGCGCTACCCCGGCACCGTCATCGCGGTCACGCACGACCGCTACTTCCTCGACAACGTCGCGGGCTGGATCCTCGAACTCGATCGCGGCATCGGCATTCCGTACAAGGGGAACTACACCGGCTGGCTCGAGCAGAAGCACAAGCGTCTCGCGATCGAGGAGAAGCAGGAGTCGGTGCGGCAGAAGACCCTCGCGCGCGAGCTCGACTGGGTGCGCCAGAATCCGAAGGGGCGTCAGGCGAAGTCGAAGGCGCGCGTCGCGGCCTACGAGAAGCTGCTCTCCGAAGACAGTGAGAAGCGCGCGAAGGAGATCGAGATCTACATTCCGCCGGGCCCGCGCCTCGGCAACCTCGTCATCGAGGCGAAGCAGCTCTCGAAGGCCTTCGGCGACACGCTTCTTCTCGACAACGTCGAGTTCTCGATTCCGCCGGGTGCGATCGTCGGCATCATCGGACCGAACGGCGCCGGCAAGACGACGCTCTTCAAGATGATCGTCGGCCTCGAGAAGCCGGACGACGGATCGTTCAAGGTCGGCGACACCGTGAAACTCGCGTACGTCGAGCAGACGCGCGATTCGCTGCCCGCCGGCAAAAACGTGTGGGAGGCGATCTCGGAGGGCAGTGAAGAGATCAAACTCGGCAACGCGAAGGTCAACAGCCGCGCGTACGTCGCGCGATTCGGTTTCAGCGGTGTCGATCAGCAGAAGCTCGTCGACACGCTCTCGGGCGGCGAGCGCAATCGCGTGCATCTCGCGCGGCTCCTCAAGAGCCACGCGAACGTCATCCTCCTCGACGAACCGACGAACGACCTCGACGTGAACGTCATGCGCGGCCTCGAGGAGGCGCTCGAGAACTTCGCCGGCACCGCCGTCATCATCAGCCACGACCGCTGGTTCCTCGACCGCCTCGCGACGCACATCATCGCGTTCGAAGGCGACGCGAAGATCCACTTCCACAACGGCAACTGGTCGAGCTACGAGGAGGAGCGGCGCAAGCGGTTCGGCGAGGACGCCGAGCAGCCGCACCGGATGAAGTTCCGGAAACTGACCCGGTCCTGAGCGGCGCGGCCGGACGGGGGCGCTGCCCGCGGGCGCGGGGCGAATGGGGTGAATGCCTCCCCGCACGTCCCTGCGTCCGGTGGCATGTTTCGGCGTCTTCCGTCCGAGACGTGCGCGATGAGGACCACTCCGACAGATCCGACGGCCGCGCTTGCGGCCTTGATCACCGCGAACCACCGTGTGGTCGCGCGGCAGGCGATGTCGAACGCGTCATCGGAGAGCGAGCCGCGCGCAGGTCTTCTCGAGCACGCGCACGAAGGGGCCCGAGGCGACGTGACCGTCGAATCGCGGCGCCGTGGACGTGCCTTTCTCGCAGTGATGCCGCTCGATGTGGATCCACTCGGACTCTCGGGCGCGTTCGAACTGACGGCCGACGCGCTTCGGCTCGTCGAGTGGGGCGGTTCCGGAGGCGCTGCCTTCGAGGCGGCGGTCTCCGCGCCCGGAATCGTCCTCTTCCTCGTCGCAGTCCGGCTGCTCGACGCACGTGCCGGGGCGAACACGTTCCAGCAGGCGGAGTCCGAGGCGTTCATGGGGCTCGATGCCGCGATCCGGAACAGCACTTCGCTGCGCGCGGCGCTCGTGGGCCGACGCATCCGCGCGGTCGCGATGGCTTTGGAGCATGGATCTCGGCGCGTGCACTGGCTTGGCGAGCATCCGCGGCAGTCGGAGCTCGTCCGCGGCGCGCGCTCGCCGTCGTAGACTGCCTCGATGCAGACTGCGACCGTGATGGCGGGCATTCCCGCAAGCAACCTCTCCCTCTACCGGGCCATCCGATTCAAGGTTGGCGACCCCGCCGCCCTGATCGTCTTTCCGGGAGAGGCCGGCGGAAGCGAGCGCGTGCTCATCATCCGCGACATCGAGATGGAGCGCGCGAAGCGCCATGCGCGTGTGGACCGCGTGCACTGCCCGGCCGACTTCGAGCCGGCGGACGGGCTCTCCGGTGACCGCGAGACGGCGACCGCGCAGTCGGTCGCGCAGTGCCTGCGGGCGCGCGGCGTGACGCGGGTCCGCGCGGACCGGTCGCTGCCCCTGATCTTCGCCCATTTCATTGGGAAGGCGGGTATCGCGCTCGAGTGCGACACCGAGATGGGCGTGCTCGAGCGTCGCGCGAAGGACGCGCAGGAACTCGAGTGGCTGCGCGAGGCGCAGCGCGCGACCGAGGGCGCAATGCGCCTCGCCTGCGAGACCGTCGCGCGCGCGCGCGCTGCCGCGGACGGCACGCTCGCCCACGAGGGATCGCCGCTCACGGCCGAGCGGCTGCGTGCGATCATCGACATTCACCTTCTGACCAACGGCTACGAGAACCCCGAGTCGATCGTCGCCTGCGGCGCGCAGGGCGCGGACTGCCACGATCATGGGCACGGCGTGCTCCGTACGGGCGAGCCCGTGATCGTCGACATCTTCCCGCGCAACCGGAAGACGCTCTACAACGGCGACATGACGCGCACGGTGGTGCATGGCGCCATCCCCGCCGAGGTCGCGCGCATGCACGTGGCGGTCGTCGAGGCGAAGCGCGACGCGATCGGGGCGGTCCGGGCGGGAGTCACGGGACAGTCGGTGCACGAGGCGACGCTGGCGGCGCTCGCGCGGCGGGGCTTCAGTGCGGGCCAGCCTGCAGAACCTCGCGTCGCGGTGATCTCGCACGGCACGGGGCACGGCATCGGGCTTGAGGTGCACGAGCCGCCGCTTCTCGCCATCAAGGGACCGACGCTCGTGGTGGGAGACGTGTTGACCGTCGAGCCGGGGCTCTACGCGCTTGGGATCGGCGGCGTTCGAATCGAGGACATGGTGGCGGTGACGCAGACGGGCTGTGAGAACTTCAACGTGCTGCACGAGGGCCTCGACTGGGCGTGATGACTGGGCGTGATGACTCCCGAACGTGCACGGCACGTGCCGCCCTGTGCCTGGCACTGCATGGCACATGCCGTGCACTGCCTGGCACGCGGGCCGGCCAGTGCCGTCGGCCGGCGACAGGGCTTGATGCATGGGGAGCTCTGGCGCTCCGGGACCGTGCACGGCACGTGCCGCCCTGTGCCTGGCACTGCATGGCACATGCCGTGCACTGCATGGCACGCGAGGGGGCGCTCGCGCCGTTCGCCTCAGCCGTTCGCCTCAGCCGTTCGCCTCAGTCGTTCGCCTCAGTCGTTTGCCACGGGGCCCTCGCCCGTTCGGATCTTGATCGCCGCGCGCGGCGGCGGCGTCGTGCCCGCGTAGTGGACCGCTGCCGCCTTGCAGGTCGCCGCCAGCGCCTGATGCAGCTTCTCGTGGTCGGGGAACGCGTCGAGCCGCTCAAGCAGCGCGTCCACCTGCTTCGCCGGTTCGGCTCCCAGATCGAGCGTCTCGATCGCGGCGTCTCCGAGCTGCTCGCACGCGTCGATGAACCACGCCAGCGTCGGCTTCTCCCACGTCCTCGGTGGATCGATCCGCGTTCGGATCGTCACCTGTCCGATGGCGACCACCGGGCAGAGGCCCAGTTGCGTCCGCGGTTCGCGGCACAGGAAGATCGCGGGGATCTCGCGTTCGAGCGCCAGCAGGCGCAGCCGCCGCGCGTCCGCACCGACAAGAGGCGGCTGGAGCAGGTAGCAGACGGGCGCGAGCGCGAAGTCGGGACCTGGAGTCGACTCGAGGATGACGACCTTCTTCGAGTCGTACGCCACCTGCATGCGCTGGCGACGCGCCTCCTGCAAGGGAAGCGCGATGCGCGCCATCAGGTTGAAGTCGCCCTCGGCGCGCGCCATGTCGAGCGCCTTCGCAGCCAGCCGCTCGGCCTCGAACCAGTGGTTGCGCGACAGGGCCTGCGTGGCCTTGGTCATGAGGCTCTGGACGGACGAGGTCTTGACGTTCGACATGGATTCACCCTGTTCGGGAGGCTCGGAAGATACCGCGCCGCGAAAGCGCGCACGGGCGTCACGCCCGGCTCGGACTCTTCTCGGAGATCGAGGCGAGTTCCTGTGCAAGCGCGGCAAGCATCGAGGCGAAGCGGCGCGAGGTCTCGGGGAACTCGTACATCAGGCAGTCGGAGATGGCGGTGCGGTCCTGCGCCACCATCGCATCGCGCAGCGTGCGGAGACGCGCGTCGAGCGCGGCGATCGATCCGTCGAGATCGACGCCCCGGCGCACCAGCGCATCGCGCGGGACGATGCCGAGCGAGAGCCCTCGGGAAACCGCGGTCTGCACCGATCCCCACACGGCGAGCGCCTCGAGCAGCGACTGGAGTCCCTCGCCGAAGCGGTCCGACTGCATCAGCCGGGCCGCGTTCCGCTGGATCTCCTCGGCGTTCAGCACCGCGTCCGCCGCATGCATCATCGTGTCGCGCAGGAGCGTCGCGGGATGCGCCGTCGAGAGGCGCAGTTCGCCCGCGCTTCGGGCGGCGAACTCCGCGTTCGCGAGGTCCTCCTCGCTCCATCCGACGCCATCGACCTGCACCTCCACGATCATGCGGCCGTTGCCCTCGACGACGCGCGCGGCGGCGGCGAGGCCTCCCGCCACGTCCTTCGCATCGAGTGTGGTTTCGCAGTCGTCGAGGTAGATGCGCATGGGTGGCCTTTCGGGGCTCGAGGATTGAACGCCGGGTGCTATCGGCCGTCGAATCCGGAGGGTTGAGTGAATCGTGCGGTTTGGACCGACTGTGCGGGGCTCGTTCGGCCGAGCCGAGCGCCGACGGTCTCCGATCCGCGACGATTCCTCCGGATCGCCCCGGAGGTCCTGCGCGGGCGACGAGGCCCTGCGCGGGCGGGGAGGCCCTGCCTGAGCAAGGGAAAGCCGACGCAGGGTACGCCGGCGATCCGGCCTCAATGGGGGAGCGAGGCGCCTTCGGGGCGCGTGGCGGCCTGCGGCTGCCACATCGTCGGCACCGAGCGCTTGTCATCGGGGCGGGCGACTTCGCGCGCGCGTCCGTGGACGCCGACCGAACTGGCGACCACGGCGTCGCACAGCGCGTGGACTTCGGCGACGCTTGGGAACTGCGTGCGCAGGTCCTCGACGCGCGAGGCCATGGCCGCACCGGGTTCGCAGTAGAGGCGGCGGTACGCCGTGCGCACCGCGTCGATCGTCGGCCCGTCGATGCCGCGGCGGGTCATCTGGATGTGGTTGTGTCCGCGCACGCGGGCGGGAAACCCCTCCGAGATGAGATACGGGGGCACGTCGCGCGACTGCCGCGCCATGCCGCCGACGAACGCGCACGTTCCGATCGAGACGAAGTGGTGGAACGCCGCGGCTCCGCCGATGGTGGCCGCATCGCCGATGTGGACGTGCCCGGCGAGGAGCACGGCATTCGCGATGGTGATGTCGTCGCCGAGCACGCAATCGTGGGCGACATGCACGCCCACCATCAGCAGATTCCCATTGCCGATCCTCGTCGAGCCGCCACCGACCGCCGTTCCGCGATGGATCGACACCTGCTCGCGGATGTGATTGCGGTCACCGATCTCGCACCAGGTCTCCTCCCCGCGGTACTTGCGGTCCTGCGGCGTGCCGCCCACGGTCGAGAACGGATAGAAGACGTTCTCGGCGCCGATGCGGCAGTGGCCCTCGAGCACCACGTGGCTGCGGAGGATCGTTCCGCGGCCGATCGTGACGCACGGCCCGACGGTGCACCATGGACCGATGACGACATCGTCCGCGATTTCTGCGGAAGGATCGATGACGGCGGTGGGGTGGATCGTTGGCATCGCGGACCGGGGAAAGCTGTGTGCTCGTTCTCTGTCGTACCGTTCCTCGCGGGTGACTCGTCGCCCGACGCGTTCACCCGCTCCCGCTCATTCGATGTCGGGATCGACCATCATGAACCGGAGTTCCGCCTCGGCGGCCGTCTTGTCGCCGACGATCGCGCGGCACTTGAGGTGACCCGTGCGCGCCGTCGCGCGGATGTTCTCCGCCTCGAGGACCACCTGGTCGCCGGGAACGACGGGCTTCCGCAGCTTCACGCGGTCGATCGACAGGAGGATCGCGATCTTCCCCGTGTGCTCGAGCACGTTCGCAAGGAGGAGTCCGCCGAGCTGCGCCATCGCCTCGACGAGCAGCACTCCGGGCATGATCGGTGTTCCGGGGTAGTGACCCTGGAAGAACGGCTCGTTGATGGTGACGTTCTTGATGCCGACCGCGCGACGCGATCCGTCGACCTCGACGACGCGGTCGACGAGGAGCATGGGATAGCGGTGCGGCATCAGCTTCTGGATCGCGCGGATGTCCATCACCTTCCCGTCGACCACGGTCTTGCGGAGATCCGCCGCGAGCATCTGCTCGCGCACCTTCATCGCGAGCTTCCGGTTGAGGCCGTGGCCCGATCGCACCGCGAGCACGCGCCCCTGGATGGGCGCCCCGATGAGCGAGAGGTCGCCGATCACGTCGAGCGTCTTGTGACGCACGGGTTCGTCGTCGAAGCGGTACGCGTTGTCGATCGGCTGGCCGTCGTCTCCGATCACGAGGATGTCGCGCGGCGTGAGGTGCCGGCACAGTCCCGCGGCCTGCAGCGCCTCGGCCTCCTCGCGGAGGCTGTACGTGCGCGCGGGCGCGACGTCGCGGATGTAGTCGCCCTCGGCGACGTTGTACGAGAAGGTCTGGTGCCGGATCCGGTGTCCCTGCGTGCCGTAGTCGAGGTCGTACACGACGCGCATCCCCTCGGCGTCGAAGGGCATGGCGGCGATCATGCCGTCGGGCTCCTCGATCACGATCGGCTCGCGGATCTTGAAGACCTTGCGCGGCGCGTCCTGCTCGACGATCCCGGCCTCGAGGATCGGCTCGGCGAAGAGGGCCGAGGATCCGTCGCCGCAGGGGAGTTCGGGCGCGTTGAGTTCGATCGTGGCGTTGTCGATCCGGAGCCCGGCGATCGCGGAGAGGACGTGCTCGACCGTGTCGATGGTCACGTCGCCCGACTTGAGCGTCGTGCGGCGGGGCCGCGGCGACACGTGCTCGACCGTCGCCGGAATCCGGACGGGAGGATTGAGATCGGTCCGGACGAACGCGATGCCGGAATGTGTGGGCGCGGGCTGGATGACGACGGTGGCCTCGACGCCGAGCATGAGGCTGCGTCCCCGGACCGTCACCGGACGCGCGAGCGTCCGCTGGCGCGGCGCTGCCTTCAACGCGGAGGGTGCGGAAGCCGGAGCGCGGTTCGGCCCGACGCTCAGGGCGCCTTCGGCGGATCGAGCAGGTGTCTCAGTTGGCGATGCCACTCGGGGAGTTTACGGACGAGCGCGATCTCCCGCAAAGCGTTGCGGAGCTCCTGCGCCGGGAAGCCGCCCCACGTGGCGCCGTCCGGGATGTCGCCCATGACGCCGGACCGGGCGGCCAGCGACACGCCGCGGCCGATGTTGAGATGGTCTGCGATTCCGCAGCCGCCGCCGATCCGAGATCCGTCGCCGATGCGGGTGCTCCCCGCGACGCCCGTGAGGCCGCTCATGACCACGCAGCGGCCGATCTCGACGTTGTGGCCGATCTGGCACAGGTTGTCGATCTTCGTCCCGGCGCCGATGCGCGTGGCGCCGAACTTGCCCCGGTCGACGCAGGTGTTGGCGCCGATCTCGACGTCGTCCTCGAGGACGACGTTGCCGATGTGCGGAATCTTCGCGATCCCGCGGCCATCCGCGCTCGGTCGATAACCGAAGCCGTCCGTTCCGATGGCGACGCCGGAGGCGAGGATCACGCGATTGCCGACCACGCAGCGCTCGCGGACGACGACGTTCGCGTGCAGCACGCAGTGGGCGCCGACCGTCGCGTGCTCGTAGATCGCGACCCCCGGGAACAGCGTCGTTCCCGCGCCGATCCGCGCCCCGCGGGCGATGCTCACGCCAGCGGCGATGCGCGCGGTCGCGTCGACGTGGGCTTCGGGGTGGATGCGGGCCGCGGGATCGATCCCCGCCGACGGCAGGGCCTCGGCCGAGGCGAAGCGCTCGAGGATCGCCATCATCGCGTGGTCCGCGCTCTTCACGACGAGGAGCGCGTGCGTGCGCGCCTCCGCCGGAAGGTCGAGATCCGCGGAGACGACGACCGCGACCGCCTTCGTCGACGGGATCAGCTTCGCGAACTTCGCGTTTCCGACGAACGTGAGGTCGCCCGGTCGCGCGCGATCGACCGTCTCGAGGCCGGTGACGACCGTGGCCTCGAGGGTGGCCCGGTCGGCGCCTTCGGGAACCTCGAGCGAGGCCCCGACCAGTGCGGCGAGCGCCGCGATCGTCCGTTCGCCCGAACGTCCCGCATCCGCCGCGTCAGCCACCCTTCGCCGCCTTCCACTCCTCGTTCATGAAGGCGACGAGCTTCTCGGTGACGTCGGCCTTCGGCGTGGCGAAGATGAAGCGGCGCGCGGAGATCTGCTGCATGGTCTTCGCGGCGTTCGCCGGATCCATCTCGGGAAGCGAATCGTCGAGCAGGATGTAGTCGAGGCCGTCGCGCTCGGCGAACCGCCGCGCCGCGTCCTTGATCGCGAGGTACGTGTCGCGCAGCGCCCGCGCGCGCTCCATCTCGAGCTTCGCGTTCGCGAACTGCTGGACCGCGCGGAACTCGCCCACCGCGATCTGCAGCTTCTGCACCGCGGCGGCCTGCGCGTCGGAGCCGGGCTGGAAGCTGTCGAGCTCGGCCTCGAGGTCCTTCACGGCGGTCTGCGACTCGCCGACCTTCTGGTCGAGCTCCTCCGCGAGCTTCTTGAGGCCGTTCTGGATCTCCACGTAGCGCTCGATCGAGTTGTAGGTCTTCTCGAGATCGATCGTCGCGACGCGCGAAGGAGCCGAATCCGGCGCGAACGCGGGATCCGCGCCGCTGGCGAAGGGACGGGCGACCGAGACGCCGAGCGCGAGCGCGAAGGCGGAGGCGATCACGACGGAGAAGAGGGAATCACGGCGGAGGAGGTTCGGAAGTCGCATGTGGGTGGCTCGGCCTTCGCGGGAAGCGCTGTCCCGACGACGGATCGCGTGCGGGGTTCGGTTTCGTGGCGTCACTTCGGTTGCGCGGGCGTGCCGGCGGCGCCGCCGGCGGGCTTCGTCGGAGCGGCGCTCCGATCGTTGTCGAGCTGGACGCGCAGCTTCTCCGTCACGTCGATGGACTTGCCCGCGTAGAGGACGCGCAGCGAGGCGATCTGGCTCTTCGCCTGCGCCTCCAGCGGCGGCGCGTTCTGCGCGCGCTGCGTGGTGATCTCGATGCGCGAGTCGTCGACGACGATCAGGCCGTAGCCCTCGGCCTCGGCGAGCTTCCGCGCACCCTCGCGCACCGATCGGTAGATGGCCTGCCACTTCAGGCTGCGCTCGCGGTCGACCTCGAGCTCCTTCAGCTGGCTCCACTGCTCGGCCTGGAGCCGCGCCAGCCGGAGCGTGTCCATGCGCGTCTCGCGCTCGGGGCCCGCGGCCATCGCCTCGACCTCCTTCACGCTCGCGTCGAGCGCGGCCTTCTTCGCGCGGCCCTCGTCCATCGCCTTCGCCTCGAGCTCCCTGATGCGCACGTCCCACTCCTTCGCGGCCGCGAGGCTGTCGAAGAGCCGCGCGAGATCGACCGTGCCCACGGCGGTCGGCGCCGCGGGTACGACGATCGGACGGGTGGCCTGGGCCGAGGTTCCGAGGAAGCCGAGCGTCGCGACGGCGGCTCCTGCGCAGAGGGCGGCGATCGAGGAGCGTCGGTCGAGGGACAGAGAGAAGTGTGGCATGTTCGGGTCCGGAGCCGGGCGGCAGGGGCGCCGCCGGGGAGGGGCGGATTGTACGGACGTCGCGCGGATCGCGTGGATTCCGACGGCGCATCGCGGGGAGCGGACGAGCGCGGAGGCAGGCGCGCGGAGCTCAGAACGGGATCTCGGCGGAGAACGAGAAGACCTGCGTCTCGTCGCTGTCCTCCTTGACGAGCGGCACCGCGAAGTCGAACGCGAGCGGCGCCGGGCCGAACTGCGGGATGTACAGCCGCACGCCCATGCCGACCGAGACGCGGTACGCGTCGAGACCGACGTCGTCCGTGACCGTACCCGAGTCGACGAATCCGACCATCGAGAACGTGCTGCCGAAGATCGGCTGCTCGTACTGGGCGCCGGCGAAGAACATCCAGAGGCCGCCGACCGGATCGTCGGCACGCGTGGCCGGATCGATGTTCTCGCGCGACTTCGGGCTGATCGTGCGGAACTCGAAGCCGCGGAACGTGCGGCCGCCGAGGTAGAAGCGCTCGTAGACCGGCGCGTCGTCGCCGAGGATGTACCCGACGTCCGACGACAGCCGAAGCGTCGAGCGGCGGCCGAGGAAGTCCTCGCTGACGGTGAAGAACTGCGTGTAGCCGCCGCGGAAGACGGTGAACGGATCGATGTCGTCGAAGCTGACGAACTGCGTCACCGCCACGTCGAAGGCACTGCCGCGGCTCGGGCGGAACTGGCGGTCGACGTCGGTTCGCTTCAGGAACATGCCGGTCGAGACGTAGTTCGCCGGACCCTTGTCGTCGGCGACCTCGACCGGGGTGTCGGGGTCGAACGCGCTGAGCTCGACCCACGTGTAGGCGCCGGTGACGCCGACCGTCCAGAAGTCGCCGAGCTTGCGCGACAGCGTCAGCGGGACCGACGCGCGGTTCTCGTCGTAGTCCTCGTAGATCCGGTAGCGGTAGAACGGCGACACGCGCAGCGCGTAGTCGGTCTCGAGGAGATGCGGCTCGAGGAAGTCGAGGCTGAACGTCGAGATCTCGTTGCCCGGCGCGATCGTCATCTGGAACTGCTGGCCGGCGCCGCGGAACGCCCGACCCGTGACGAGCTCATCGAGCGTCTCCGGGGTGTCCGCGATGTCGAAGTTCCGCTGTGCGACGCTGAACTGGCCGAACACGCCCGAGTCGGTGCCGAGGCCGACGCCGAAGTTCACGCTGCCGGTGTTGCGCTCCTTCACCTCGGCGAGGATGTCGCGCACCTCGCTCCGGACGAGCGTCTCGCCGGCGGACGCGTTCAACGCCTCGCCTGCGAGCTGCCGGGCGTCCTCCGCGCGCTTCTCGCCGGTCGCGGCCTCCGCGGCGGCATTCGCGGCGGCGTTCTCGGCGGCTTCCGTGCGCTTGGCATCCGTCTCGGTGCCCGTCGCCGCCGGCGTGTCGAGGGCGTCCTGTTCGTCCGGACGCGGGCGCTGGACGGTGATGCGCACCTCGTTGAAGAGCTGCGACGAGCGCACGCGGCGCTCCGAGTTCTCGATCTCGCGTCCGTCGAGCACGCGCCCCGGCTGGATGCGCACGAGACGGCGGACCACCTTGTCCTTCGTGAGGAAGTTGCCCTGGATGTTGACGAGGCCCGCGATGGTGCGCGGGCCCTCGCGCACGCTGAGCAGGAGGTCGACCTCGGGCTCGGCGCCGACGCG
>JBIIYI010000399.1:0-3300 GCA_044346895.1 Phycisphaerales bacterium | reverse complement strand
CCTCAAGAGCGAGCGAAGGCGAGCGCTCAATCTCGAAAGCGAGCGAGAGCGAAGCGAGTCGCGAGCGCTCAGACGCGAGCGCGGGCTTTTTCATTCGCGGAGATGGTTGCGGCGCGCGCGTGCGCGCGCCGCGGATCCGCGGCTGCGCCGCGTCTCAAAGATCGGAAACACGTGCTTGGACCTCGCATGCGCGAGGTAGCGAATCCCACCAACCTCCGCTTCATGAAAAACCCGCGGTCGCCCGTCACACTGCTCCACCTCGGCCCTTGAGGATTCACTCCGAAGGGTGCCTCAAGAGCGAGCGAAGGCGAGCGCTCGATCTCGAAAGCGAGCGAGAGCGAAGCGAGTCGCGAGCGCTCAGACGCGAGCGCTCAATCTCGAAAGCGAGCGAGAGCGAAGCGAGTCGCGAGCGCTCAGACGCGAGCGCGGGCTTTTCCATTCGCGGAGATGGTTGCGGCGCGCGCGTGCTCAGCGAACCCGTAGCAGCGCGTCGTCGCGCACCCAGCCGAGCACGTCGGCGGAGCAGCGCACCTCGATCCAGCCTGGTCGAACCTCGAGCACCTCGCACTCCGTGCCCGCGGGGAGCGGTCCCGACAGCGCGGGCTCGAAGCCCTCGCCGTTCCCCTTGCGAAGGACGGTCTCCCGAGCGACGACGGCCGCGGAGTTCTTCGAAGCGAAGATCGCATCGATCGTCGCAGTCGCGCCGAGCACGATGCCGAGCGCGGCGAGCAGCGCGGTGACGCGCCTGCGTCCGAGGCAGAGCGCGATGGCCGCGGTCCAGAGCAGGCATGCGGCTCCGAAGGTGCGCGCCGTCGTCGACAGTGGAAGCCAGATCGCGGAGAGACGCTCGAGCAGGGGCGGCGTGGGGCGGTCCGTCGCGCGCACGACGCGCGATCGCGCCTCCGCGAGGTTGTCCGCGATGCTCCGGTCGCCCGGAAGTCGCCGCTCGGCCGCGAGGTACGACGCGATCGCGTCGGCCGTGCGGCCTCCCTGCAGAAGCGCGTTCGCGCGATTGAAGTGAATGCCCGCCGCATCGTTCGTGGCAAGCAGCACCTCGAACGCGGCCGCGCTCGCGAGGAATCGCGCGCGCGCATCCTCCGGGCGCTCGGCGCGGAGCGCCATGCCTTCCGCATACGCCGACTCCGCGGCTTCGAACGCGGCGGGATCGATCGCCGGTCCCTTGCTTCCGAGCGGTCGGAGCCACTGCACCGCGAGCAGCGCGACGCCGCACAGGGCCAGCGCGACGACGACGTTCAAGCGCTTCATCGCACGCCTCCTGCAACCGCAGCGGAACGCTCGAACTGCGCGAGCAGCGTGCGGATTTCATCGGGCGTCGGCATCTGCCCGCCGTAGCGCGCGCGTTCGAGCGCGCGGAGGACGCGATCGCATTCGGCGAGCGCCTGCGCATCGAGGTCCGTCTCACGAAGTCGGGAAAGGGCATCGCCGCGCGAGAAGCCCGCGCCGTCCGCACCGGTGCGGGCCGCGAGATAGGCGAGGAGCGCGCGCTCGATCGCATCGGCGGACACCGGGGAGCCGAGCACGCGCTCGACGTCGTCGCGGGCGCCCCGCAGCCGCTGCTTCGCCGAGTCGGCGCGCGGCAGCGTTCGCGCAAGCATCGGCCCCGCGGCGAGCAGCGCGAGGAGCGTCAGCGGGGGAGCGATCGCCAGCGCGAGGTCGGCCGAACCGAAGGCGTGGGTCCGCGCGATCTCCGCGAGCGAGAGGTTCGCGACGAGGCCGCCCGCCACGGGGGCCGCGACGGTCGGCTTCGCGTCCTCCGCAGGCGCGTCGGCGCTGCCGACGTTCGCGCGCGCGACGAGGCTCGGTCGGACGCGGATCGGAATCGCCTCGCTGCGGAGGGTGCGGTATTCGCCGGAAGATGGATCGAAGAAGGAGAACTCGACGGGCGGAATCGCCGTCACGGCGTCGCTCGAGGCTCGGATCGACTGGGTGAAGATCTTCGCGCGTCCCTCGACGACGCCCGCGGCCGATTCGCGCGGCACGCGGAAGCCCTCGCCGAACGCAGGCTGATCGGCGAGCATCGGCGCCTGAAGTCCCTCGAGGCCCGCCGTGCCCGATGTGTCGGAAAGCCGGATCGTAAGCGTGATGGGGTCGCCGACCGCGACGTCGACCGGCTTCGCGACGACGTCGAGCTGGAATCGACCGACCGCGCCGTTCCACGACGCTGGGCGGCCGCCCTCGGGAGGCGTCAGCACCGAGAGCGCGTCGATGGTGGGGCGCACGCTGACCGGGCGCGATTCCGCCAGCGACAGGCGGTTCTCGAAGAAGATGTCGTTCCCGCGCGCGAGCCGCAGCGGATACTGCATGCGGACGCGCACGTCACCGATCGTCGGCGGCCCTGCGGCGATCGGATCGAACGGACGATCGATCGCGTAGACCACGTACTCGACGTCGTCGATCATCCGGATCTCGCCCCGCGGGCGGCGGTTCTCCGACTGCAGCTTCTGAAGCGCCGGGCCGAAGGCGCCCCAGGTGCTCGTGTCGTCGCCGATCAAGGACCACATCGAACCCTCGTCGAGCGTCAGGCCGAGCCGTTCGTCGCGATAGCGCTTCACCGCGATCTCGAGCGAGAGCGTGCCCGCCTGTCCGACGTAGATCGGCTGCGGATTGCAGCGGACGGTCGCGCGCATGAGGTCGCCGACCTCGGAGACCTTCACCTCGAGCCGGAACGGCTCGGTGGCGAGTTCCTTCCCCTCGTGGTTGACGGTGAACGAAGGCACCACGAACGTCCCCGCGCGCTTCGGCACGATCTCGAATCCGATGCTCACGCTGACCTTCTCGGTGACGCGGCCGTTGATGATCGACTTCGACGAGAAGTTCTGCTCGCCGGGAAGCCTGCGGATCTCGAGTCCGTCGACCTCGCCGATGAACGGTCCGTCGAACCCCGTGGCGTTCTCGACGGTGACGCCGACGCGGATCGGTTCATCGACGTAGGCGTTCCGCGAGGAGACCTGCACCGAGACCGATTGGCTGAACGCGACCCTCGCGCTCATCGCGCTCATCGCGGCGGCGATGGCGACGAGGACGACGAGGACGCGGCTGAATCGTGAGGGGACTTCGTGCATCGGACGTTCACCAATCCTTCGGTGCGGGCTGCGTGCGCGAACGCTCGCGCACGAGGCGATCGAGGACGCGCTGACGCTCGCGGTCGCGGATCTTCTGGAGCAGACGCTCGACCTCCTGCTTGGACATCGGCTTCCGCTCGGCCGCGGCCTGCTGCTCCGCGCCGGACGGGTTCGACGGCTGCTGATCCTGCTTCTGCTGCTGATCCTGCTTCTGCTG
>JBIIYI010000398.1:0-3301 GCA_044346895.1 Phycisphaerales bacterium | reverse complement strand
ACCGCGCGTGTCGGGCGCGCCGCACGCGCCACGCTCGACGCCATTGCGCAGCCGCCGACCGGAGACGCGCCGCAACCGATCGACGCCGCGATGATCGAAACCGCGTCGATCCTTGTCGCCGCGCTCACCGCAACGAGAGCCTCCGCAGACGAGCGCGCGCTCGCCGGGGCACTTGTCGATGCGCTGCTCGCACGGACCGCAACCACACGCGGGCGCCTCGCGGACGGCATGCTGCCGCTCGCACTCGCTGCCCGCTCCGACGCGCTTCCGGCTCCCGCGCGCGAGGCGCTCCAGTCGACGCTCCGCGAACTTGCGGACGTGCTCGAGACGCTGCGACTCGTCACGCCTGCACGCTCAAGTACGAGCGCCACCGCCCCAGATGCCGCAGCGGCGGGGTCGAATGCCGCTGCGGCGGGGTCGAATGCCGCTGCGGCGGGGTCGAGTGCCGCTGCGGCGGGGTCGAGTTCCGCTGCGGCGGGGTCACCCGACTTCCCCCCCGATCTGGACGGCGGTTTCGCGCTCCCCGGGGCGCGCGCGGTGCGCGCCGACGCACAAGGCATCCGGCTCGCGGCGGCGATCGCCCTCGTCCGAAGGCCCGAGAAGGCGGCGGACGTGACGGATGTCGGACTTCGCGCCTCGCTGCGGTTCCTCGCGCAGCATGTCGCCGATGAACCTTGGACCGATGGATTCCGGCGCCCCGAAGCGCTCCGGGGACTCGTCCGGGGCTCGCTTGCGTCCGACGACTGCCCTCCCGCGGCGACCGCCGCGGGACTTCTCCTCTCGACCGCGGCACTCGCTCCCCGACCAGAGTGACACAGCGACCGAATCGCCCCGCCCCGCGGCCTGAAACTCCGAAAATCGCCGAAGATCCTCGGAAATGCGCCGCGAAACGTGCCGTATATTCGCGTACCCGGCTGGTTCCGGAGTCTCGCGTGACCGACCTTCTCCACTGGAGTCGTCCATGAATCCGAAGGCCATCTCGACCGTTCTCGCCACCGTCAGCGTCGCCGTCAGCGCCACCGCCTTCGCGGGTCCGTTCGCGAGCACCGCGAACGCACAGGGGCTCTCCGAACGGATCCAGGCCGTCGGCGAGCAGCGCCGCGAGGCCGCGCGCACCGACGTCTCGAAGGCGAAGCTCCTCGGCGCGCTCCTCTACGCCGACGTCACGGTCGCCTTCGACAAGACCACCGCGAAGACGGCCTTCGAGTATGTCGCCCAGCAGATGGGCGTGCCGCTCGTCGTCCGCTACGCGGGCGAGGGTGGCTCCGACGGCATCGACCCCGAACTCGAGGTGTCGCTCTCGCTCGAGGGCACGCCCGCGATCACCGTGATCGAACGACTCCTCGAGATCTGCGGCACCGAGGAACCCTGCACGTGGCAGATCCGCGAGGGCTTCGTCGAGGCCGGTACGAAGGAGCGCCTCGCGGCTCCCGCGGCGCGTGAACTGCGCATGTATCCGATCCGCGACCTCCTCTTCCAGCCGCCGACCTTCGACAACGCTCCCGACTTCAACCTCGGATCCGCGCTGTCGCAGGGCAACCAGGGTGGAGGCGGCGGCGGAGGCGGCGGCGGCTTCGGTGGTGGTGGCGGCGGCTTCGGCGGCGGCGGCGGCGGCGGTGGATTCGGTGGCGGCGGCGGCGGCTCCGGTGGAGGCGGCGGCGGCATCATCGGCGATCCCGGCGAGGACCCCGAGCGCGAGAGCGAGGAGGAGCTCGCCGATCAGCTCATGGAGATCATCCAGGATCAGTGCGAACCCGAGGGCTGGGTCGACGCGGGCGGCGACTGGGCCACGATGAAGTACTACCAGGGCGTGCTGCTGATCCGCGCTCCCGACTTCATCCATCGCCAGATCGACGGCTACCCCTTCGCGCCGCAGCGTCCGCGCCGTTCGAGCATGGGCGGAAACAGCGACGCCGCGGGATCCTCCGGCAAGGTCTCGTCGCCGCAGGCGAACGCGGCCGAAACGCGCCGCTACATCACGTTCACCACCGGGCTGTCGATCGTCGAGAACGTGCAGTTCCGCAGCGTGCCTATCCAAGGCGCGGTCGGCGGAACCGGCACCACGGGCAACTGAACATCGCGTTCGCGCGGACCGATCCATCCCGCTCATCATGAAGGCGGGAGCGTTGTCGGTGTGCGCATGATGCGACGGATCGAGGTCCATGTGCGGCCGTCGCCCCACGACGACGGCAGGACGAAGACCTCAAACCTCGAAAGCGCGACGCGTGGGTTCGAAAGCGCGACGCGTGGGTTCGAAAGCGCGACGCGTGGGTTCGAAAGCGCGACGCGTGAACTTGAGAGTTTGACGCATGCACTTGAAGGCTTGACGCATGGAGGATCGGTCCATGAGGCAGGAGACTCGCGAAGAACTCGACATCGGCTCGATGCGTGCGCGCACTGGTCCGAGCTGGACGGGCACCGCGCTGGCGATCGCGCTTGCGTGCGCGTCGCTTGCGTCGCCGAGCGCCGCGGTGGCCGCGGCCGGTGACGACAAGCCCGCGAAGAAGCCACGCGCACTCGCACCGACCTACGACCCGAGCAAGGCGCCGAAGCCAGCGCCGTCCCCCGCGCCTTCCAGCACGCCTTCCAGCGCGCCTTCCACTTCGCCGTCCACTCCAGCAGCGCCCGTTCCGAGCACGCCCGCAACCCCGGCCGCGAAGCCGAGTGCCCCGGCGACCGCGCCCGCTTCAGTCGGCGGCTCCAGCGGAAGCGCTGGAAAGCCCGCAGTCGCGGCGGACTCCGCGAAGGACGCGCGCGCGGCGTCCGACGACGAACCGTGGCAACCGCGTTGCGAGATTCAGGCGGGATTCGTCGAGACCCGCCCATCCGACAGCCCCCCGCTCGAGACCGAGGAGGAGCGCGCCCGCGAGCAGCTCGGCCGACTTCTCCTTTCCCGCTGCGACGTCGTCATCGACGAAGCTCCGATGCGCGACGCGTTGCGAGCCCTTCGCCGCGCGATCGGCATCAACCTGGTCGTCTTCGAACTCGGCGGCGGCATGCCGGGCATCGATCCCGATCAACCCGTCAGCCTTCGGCTCGAGAACGCGTCGGGACGCGAGGTGCTCGAGGCCCTCGCCGGCATGACCGGCCTCTCCTGCACGTGGCAGCTCCACAACGCGACGGTCGAGTTCGGCCCGAAGGCGACGCTTGCGCGCGAGGAAGCGCGATTCCCGAAGCTCTACAACACGGGCGACCTCGCGATGGACCCCGCCGACTGGAAGAGTAGAGGCATCGGCTTGACCGTCTCGAAAAGCTACAACCGGCGCGACAGCGACGAAATCATCGGCGAACTCGTCCGCAT
>JBIIYI010000397.1:0-3312 GCA_044346895.1 Phycisphaerales bacterium | reverse complement strand
CCGCCGACGCGCGCCACTTCGAACACGCCGACGGCACGCCCTTCCTCTGGCTTGGCGACACCTGGTGGAAGGGACTCTGCAAGCGCATCGACCTCGCGGGCTTCGAGGAACTCTGCGCCGACCGCGCCGCGAAGGGCTTCAACGTCGTGCAGATCGTGTGCGGGCCGTATCCCGACGAGAACATGCTCGAGCCGCGTTGGGAGAACGAGGCGGGCATGCCGTACACGACGCTCGACTTCAGCGTGATGAACCCCGCGTACTTCGACGCAGCCGACGCCCGCATCGCGAAGCTCGTCGCGCATGACATCGTGCCCGCGATCGTCGGCGGATGGGGTCGCCCGCAGGCGGGCGGCCAATCAACGATCAATCAAGTCGGACTCGATGGCTTCAAGCGCCACTGGCGGCATCTCATCGCGCGCTACGGCGCAATGCCCGTCGTCTGGATCGTCGGCGGCGAGGCGAGCGACGGCAACGGGCCGTGGGCCGAACTCGCGGAGTATGTGCGCGCGACCGATCCGTACCGCCATCCGCTCACCTATCACGCGCCCGGCGATCCGCGCCGCTCGATTCAGGCAGGAAACGAGCGCTTCGACTTCGACATGGTCGCGATCGGGCACGACGGGCTGAACACCGCAAACGAAACGCTGCGGCTCCTGCGCGCGTCGCTCGATCAAAGGCCCGCGCGCCCCGCGCTGTGCGGCGAAGCGTGCTACGAGCGCCACATGCAGACCAACTTCGAGGACATCCAGCGGCATCTCTTCTGGACGCTCATGTTGTCGGGCGCCGCGGGCCACACCTACGGCGCCGCGGGAATCTGGCAGTCGAGCATCGAAGGCGATCCGGGCATCACGCCCATCTACGACTACACGACCTGGCGCGAAGGCATGGCGTATCCCGGCTCGGCGCAGTTGGGGCGCGCGAAGGAACTCCTCGAGGAACTCCCGTGGCAGCGCATGCAGCCGCATCCCGAGTGGGTCGACGGCGGCGCGTTCGCTGCGGGAATCGCGGGCGGAACGGGCCCCGAGTTGATCGTGGCCTATCTTCCGAAGCGCGGCATCTACGACTGGAGCGGTTTCCGCGTGCTCACGCTCGATCCGAGCGCGCGCTACGACGCGTTCTGGTTCGACCCAGCGTCGGGCCGGCGTTTCGCGCTCGGGACGGTGACGGGCGAAGCAAACTGGTCGACGCCGCCCGTCCCGTCGCCGCAGGACTGGGTGCTGGTGCTGCGGCGGCGGTGATGTGTTCGTGAATCCGGGGGATTTGCTTGACGGCGGGCTGCTAGTACATACGATGTATGTATGGGAGAGATCGAGTTCGACTGGGATCCGAGGAGATCCAACTCCAACCAAGCCAAGCATGGGGTGTCCTTTGACGAAGCAGCTTCCGCGTTTGAGGACGATTCCGCGCTGCTCATCGCCGACCCCGCCCACTCGGGCGATGAGGATCGGTTCGTACTCCTTGGCCTCAGCGCGAGAGCGAGGCTGCTCGTTGTCGTTCACTGCTATCGCGAATCTGACTCGATCATTCGCATCATCTCCGCGCGTCGAGCCACGCGACATGAGCACGATCGATACGCGAAAGGAGCGCGTTGAGCCTGCCCGCTCGATTCCTATCCTCTTGAGCCTTTCTCTTCGGTGATTCTCTTATGCGACGCGAATACGACTTTTCCAAGGCAACGCCCAACCCCTACGCAGCAAAGCTGAAGCGGCCCGTGACGATTCGGCTTGACGAGTCGACCGTGCGCTACTTCAAGCAGCTCGCGGAGGAACTCGAACTTCCGTACCAGAGCCTCATCAACCTCTATCTTCGCGACTGCGCCGCGACGGGCCGGAAGCTCGCGATGGAGTGGAAACCAGCATCACGCGGCAAGCGAACGCGCGGTCGCGTCGCGTAAGGATGCCCGCGCGCACATGCATGCGTCACTTCGGTGGCGTCGCAGCATCGCGGGGCTTCGCCCGCGACTTGTCTGCGAAAAACTCCCACACCCGCTCGGCGCCCTTGAACGACGAAATTGGCGCGTTGCCCTCGCGGCGCGCGCGTGTACCCGGCCAACCGTGGCCGCCCTCGCTGTCGACGATGAACTCGGTGACGGCGCCGCCTTCCTGCGCGGCGTAGGTCGTCGTCGTCACGGTGCCGCGCGTCGTCGACTTCCCTTCAGGCGTCGACTTGTTCGCCTTCACCCAGAAGTCGACGACCTCGCGCACGGGCTTGTATGGCGTCGACTGCGCGTTGCGGACGAGTGGGTTCTCGCTCATGCCGCCTGCGAGCGGGACTTCGTTGTCCTTCGCGCCGTTGATGATGAGGATCGGCAGCGGCACCGCGGGCGACTTCTCGAAGGTGAACATGCTCGCGATGACTGGCGCGATGGCCGCAAGCCGCTCCGCGCGCGCGACTGCATAGACGAAAGTCATCATGCCGCCGTTCGAGCCGCCCGTCATGAAGACGCGCGCTGAATCAGCGCCGTGGTCGCGCACGAGCGTGTCGATGAGCGCGTCGAAGTACGCGATGTCGTCGGCGTCGCGCACCTGACGGCGCAGGAGGTGGCCCGTGTTCCACGCGCGTCGGCCGCCGCCGAAGTCGGTTCCCTGCGCGTAGACGGCGATGAAGCCGTTCTCGCGCGCGACGGCGTCGAAGCCGGAGGTCGTGCGCATCTGTTCGGCGCTTCCCATGCCGCCGTGCAGGATGAGAACGGCGGGGCGCGTCTCGCCTTCGGGCGGAGCGTTCACCACGATCGCCGCGCGCTCGGTGTCTTTCACCTTGACCTTGATCTCGCCGTCGCGCCGCGCGACTTTCGCGATGGCCTGCGCGGCTGGTTCGCCGAAGGCCTTCCGGTAGAACGCCCACTGGCGTTCACCAAGTGCCTCGAGCGTCTTCATCGGATCATGTTCAACACCCTCGAGTGGTGTCCATTCATGCGGGATCTTGAGTTTCTCAAAATGCTCGTGGAACTCCTTGTTGAGCGCGAAGGTTCCGTCGCGATCACCAACCGCGACTCGCAGCAGCGTGTCCTTGCGAATCGCGTCGGCGTTGCGCGTCGCGAGTTCCCACGGGCTTACCTCGCGGAAGTACGCGCGATCGCCGTACACGCGCTCGAGCAGGCCGTCGCGCGAGCGCGGATTCGCGCGCGGCGTCCGCTCGAAGTCGGGGTCGAGCGGTCCCGCGCCGAGCATCGACACCGCGCGGAACATCTCGGGGAACTTGAAGCCAAGCCGCGCTGCGCCGTAGCCACCCATGCTGAAGCCGTCGAGCATGCGGCCTTCGCGCGTCGCGATCGTGCGGTAGGTCGCGTCGATGTGCGGCACGAGATCCTTC
>JBIIYI010000044.1:0-11498 GCA_044346895.1 Phycisphaerales bacterium | reverse complement strand
GTCGACGCGCTCGGGTGGCGGCCGTACGTGTCGGTCGTCCTCGGCGGCGACTCGCTCGCGTCGCGCAAGCCCGATCCCGCTCCGCTCCTCGAGGCGATGCGGCGGCTCGATGCGAGCGATCCGCGGTGCGGCTGGATGGTCGGCGACAGCGCCAACGACGTCGGCGCCGCCCGCGCGGCGGGCATGCCGAGCATCGTCGTGCGCGGCGGCTACAACCACGGACGCGCGGTCGAGACGCTCGATCCGGCGCCGGACGTGATCGTCGACTCGCTCGCGGAGTTTCCCGCGCTGCTCGCGGCGCGGATGCGCGGGGCCTAACCGGCCGCGTCCTCCTCGTCGCCGATGGCCGCGAGCCAGACCGGTCCTCCGAGAAGGGCGATCGCGAGGAACCCCATCAGCGTCGCCATCGCGATGAATCGCACGTCGAGCACGAGCGACGCGACAAGAAGTCCGGCAAGCGCCAGGATGATCATCATGCGGGCTGCGGTCGCCATGCCGATGCGCCGCTTGCGATCGTCGGTATCGCGGCCATCAGCGACGACGACGACACCGATGCCCGCGCGAGCCACCTCGGGCGATTCGGCCCGCGCGTGCCGCGATCGCGCGGCGCGCCAGCGTCCGAACGACACGAAGGCATCGATCGTAAGCAGGGCGCACAGCACCCTCGCGCTCGTGGCCGCGTACTCGGAGCGTACGAAGAACAGCACCAGCGTCGTCGAAGCCGACGCGAGGACTGCGAGAAAGATCGAGATGTGCGCATGGCGCCAACGGGATCGAACGACCGCGCCCACCCGTGTCGCGGCATCGGCGTGCTGCGTGTTCATGAGGTCATCATGGCGACGATGCGCACGGGCGGGTCAGGGGAATCGTGCGCGACGGCCCCCCATGCGGTCCCCATGCGGTCCACGTGCACGGCACGTGCCATGCAGTGCCAGGCACTGGGCGGCACGTGCCGTGCACTGCCGGACCCCCGGTGCGGCTCCGTCCGGGTTATCCTCGCCGGGGGTCTCCATGGAACACGATTCCGAAGGTCGCAAGGCAGTCATCGAGCGCGTCACGACGGCGCTCAGGCGCGGGGCCATGCTTGCAACGGCATGCGCGGCGGAGAACGTCGATCCGAAGACGTTCATCGAGTGGATGCGCAAGCCCGAACCGGTACCCGAGCCGGAGCCTGAGCCGAAGACCAAGTCGAAGTCCAAGTCGAAGTCCAAGTCGAAGTCGAAATCCACGTCGAAATCCACGTCGAGGGCTGGGCCAGAGTCCAAGCGAGCCAGCGCCAGGCCGCGCGCGGAACCATCGAGCTTCGTCCTCGACCGGGAGAGCACCTACTGCGATCTCGGAGGTGTCGGGAGTTCCTTCAGCGCCGAGGTCGTCTCGGAGCTGCACGCCTCCTTCGATCCGAAGGAGGGCGTCGAACTCTGGATCGAGCAGCGGTCGCCGCACGCGTGGCTCGGCGACGACGGTGGAAGCGCCTCGGAGATGGTCGGGCGCAGGCTCCGCTCGCTCGAGGAGATCGATCTGGCCATCTCCAACCACGGCGAGGCGCAGTACGGAGCGAACTTCTCGGGAGGTTGCGCCATGGACAAGGCGGCCGAGTTCTTCCCGTGGCTCCCGACCGCGATTGAGCAAGGTTGACCGCCGGTGCACGGCACGTGCCGCCCAGTGCCTGGCACTGCATGGCACGTGCCGTGCACGCTTTCTCGGGGCCGATGGACACTCGGCATCGGGTTATGCTTCGCCGCATGCGGCGCAAGAACACAGGGTCTCACACGCGGGGGTCCGGCAGCACGGCGTCCACGAAGAATGCCTTCCGCAGTTCATCGCTGAAGGAATCGGAGCACCGTCGGGCACGGCGCGACGCGACGCGTGGCCCCGGCGCGCCGTCGAGCGCGAAGGAGCGCTCGATCAAGCCGCGCCGCGGCGATCCGCTCGTCCGTGCGGTCGTTCCGGATGCACCGGCGGATGCGCGCTGGGAGGTGCTCCAGTGGAACAAGGCCATGTGCAACTGGCAGCACTTCGCCTACGCGACCACCAAGGAGCGCTGTCGCATCGTTGCGGCGGAGATCCGTGCGCTCGGAGGGAAGGCACGCTTTCGGAAGCTCGTCAAGGGCCCCGCACCGGCAGAGGATGCAGCGCAGTCCCGGGTCGACGACCAGGATGAACTTCGTCAGGCGAACTCGAGCCCGCGTCGTACGAAAGTCCCGCCTCGCACGAATGCCGCGCGCGGAACGGTGAAGTCGCGACCGAAGCGCGTGGCGGATGCTCGGCCGACGAGCGAACCCACTTCCGCGGCCTACCGGAAGGCCGTGGTCCGATCGCTTCTGCATTGGATCGACCTCGCGGAGCGCGCGGAACTCGAGTTCCATCTTCCACATGCCGAGCTCAAGTCGCTCCGCGACCACCTGCACAGGATCCTCGCTCCGCGGTTCGCCCGTCTCTCCCGGGACGTTCTCGCCGATCCGCTCCTGAAGTGGCGGACGTGACCGATCGGCGGTCGAGCGCGTGCGATCGGGCATGCGAGTCCGTTCGGTCGCCGTCCGTGTGACTGAGACCGGGTCTGCACGACGCGGCACCTGCAACTTCCGGATGCGGTCGCACGACGAATCCGACAGGCGCATGAACACGACGCTCACGCGGGGTAAGCGTTGCGCGATGACTTTCCACGCGCAACGCGAACGGGAGTGATGCAGGACCCAAATCTCGATGGACGAACGTCCCCATCCCGCGCGGTTCGTTCCCGCGCGGAGCAGCACTCGTCTCTTACGGGAGTAAACATGCAGTCAATCGCAATCATGCTCGCCTCCGCGGCCGCGGCTGCGGTCGGTTCCTCGGCACTCGCGCAGTCGGCGTTCCGACTCACGGTGCTCCACACCAACGACACCGAGTCCAAGCTGCTCTACCCCTCGTCCTCGCAGCAGGCCTACGGAGGAGCGGCGCGCTTCAAGACCAAGGCCGACCAGCTCCGCGCCGCCGCCGATGCGGAGGGTGGCGTCGTCATGGTCTCGTCGGGCGACAACTACCTCGCCGGGCCTGAGTTCAACGCGAGTCTCTCGCTTCCCGCGGGAAGCCGCTTCTACGACTCCATCGCGCTCCAGGCGATCGGCTACGACGCCATCTGCCTCGGGAACCACGACTTCGACTTCGGCCCCGAAGTGCTCGCCGACTTCATCGAAGGATTCACCGACGGCACCAGGTTCCTCTCGTCAAACCTCGACTTCAGCGCCGAGCCGTCGCTCAACGCGCTCTTCGCGTCGGGCCGCATCGCGAAGCGTACGACGTCGGTCGTCGACGGAGTGACCGTTGGATTCGTCGGTGCCACGACGCCGGATCTCCCGTTCATCAGTTCGCCTGGCGACGTCGTCGTCGATCCGAACTTCGCGGTCGCGATCCAGGCCGAGGTCGATGCGCTCACCGCCGCGGGTGTCAGGCACATCATCGTCATGACGCACCTTCAGGGAATCTCGGTCGAGCGCGCCCTCGCCTCGGCGCTCCGCGACGTCGACGTGCTCGTCGCCGGTGGCGGCGATGAACTCCTCTGGAACGCCGGACAGCTGCTCGTCCCCGATGACGCGATCGACGCGAACGGCGACGGCGTCCCGGACGTTCGCTACGGCGCGTATCCCCTCTACGAGACGGACGCGACGGGACGTCAGCTCCCGATCATCACGACGCGTGGCGACTACCGCTACGTCGGTCGCTGCGTCCTCGACTTCGATGCGAACGGAGTCGTGCTCTCGGTCGATCCGACGAGCGGTCCGGTGCGCGTCGCGAGCACCGCCCAGGGCGACGGCGTGGTCGAGGACGCGGCGGTGAAGGCTGCGGTGACCGATCCGGTCGCGGCATCGGTCGCCGGCCTCGCCGCGAACGTCATCGCCACGAGCGAGGTGGCGCTCGACGGGCGCACCTCGACGATCCGCGCGCAGGAGACCAACGAAGGCAATCTCTGTGCGGACAGCCTGCTCTGGAATGCACGCGAACTTGCGAAGGGCGAGGGGCTGCCGCGTCCGGTCGTGGCGTTCCAGAACGGCGGTGGAATCCGCAACAACTCGATCCTGCCAGCCGGGAACTTCACGGAGCTGAACACGTTCCAGTTCCTCCCGTTCTCGAACTTCGTCGCCATCATCCCGGCGCTGCCGATTCCGACGTTCAAGGCGCTCCTCGAGAACGCGGTCAGCCGCGTGCAGCCGCCCGTCGGCTTCCCCTCGAGCGGCAACGGGCGCTTCGCCCAGGTCGCGGGATTCCGCTTCACCTACTCGACCGCGGCGAACCCCGGATCGCGCGTGATCGACGTCGTGCTCGACGATGGAACGGTGCTCGTCGAGGATGGAGTCGTGCTCGATCCGAAGTCGACGATCGCCGCAGCCACCATCGACTTCCTCTGCCGTGGTGGCGATGAGTATCCGCTGTCCGGCCTCGCGTTCGAGGCGATCGGCGTCTCGTATCAGCAGGCGCTGTTCAACTACGTCGTGGCGTCGAACGGCCTGAATGGCCTGATCTCGGCCGCCGACTATCCCACGACCGGCGAGGGCCGCATCGTGAAGTTCGTGCCGTCGCCGGCGTTCCCGGCGGATGTCAACGGAGACGGTACGGTGAACGGGCTCGACGTCGCGATCGTGCTTGGGAACTGGGGACTGACGAACCGCGCGGGTGACGCCGATGGAAACGGCATCGTCGCGGGGGAGGATCTGACCATCGTGCTGGGCAACTGGACGTTCTGAACGCGCCGGGGCAGGCAGTGCACGGCACGTGCCATGCAGTGCCAGGCACTGGGCGGCACGTGCCGTGCACGTTGAACCGGGCCCATTCCGCATTCCGAGGTCCGCATCGATCGCCAGAACCGGTTCGACTTCGAGACAGCCAGAAGTCGAACAGGAGACGGAGAAAGACGACAGGGCGCCCGAAAGGGCGCCCTGTCCGTTTCGGTCGCCGCCGTCGCCTTCCCGCTCGCATGAGAAGCTGGGGCAGGCAGTGCACGGCACGTGCCATGCAGTGCCAGGCACTGGGCGGCACGTGCCGTGCACATCGCATCGAACCGCGATCAGGGGTTCACGAGATCGAGCGGACAGTTCGACGGTGGAACTGGCGAGCGCGGCGCGTCGCCCCAGTTGCTGAGGACGGTCGCGAGATCCACGCCGTTCACGATCTCGTCGGCGTTGAGATCCGCTGCGGCTCGGAAGCCGGCAGTGGGGGACGAGATCACGATCCATGGACTCGAGCAAGGAGGATTCGCCGAGCTCGCATCCGTGCATGAATCCGCGAATCGACTCAGTTTCTTGATCTCCACGGTTCCGTCGGACCAGGCGCGCAGAACGGCGCCGCCGACGAAGTTGTTCGAGTTTCCACCGTACGTTCCGTACCACACGACCGTCCGCTCGCCTCCCGCCTGCGTGGTGGCCGCGGCGACCACCGCCGAGCAGATCGGCGAGGATCCCGCGGCCGCGTACGCATTCGGACCGGTCTGCAGCAGCATCGCGCCGCCGATCATGCACAGCCCCGCGCCGCACAGCGCCACCGCTCCAGTCATTGCGTTCCTGCTCATGGGATGCTCCTCTTGGTGAGTTTCTGAGATGGGATGTCACGCCTCGAATCCAAGACGGGATTCGCGGACATCGGGAGGTTGAGAATGTCAAACCACCCGACGCGATGTTGCATGCAGTTCGAGACGAGTCCAGCCGGAGCGGGCGAGTTTTCCGATCAAGCGGCCGCATGCTCGGTTCTAGAACGTCACATCGAAGGTTCGCGCTCCGAACCAAGTTCTTCCGCGCGCCGTCGATGCAACCTGTGGAGAGGTCGGCGCCTTCCGTGACTACGGTGATCGTCCGGTGGTTCTCGGCTACGTCGAAGATTGGCTGGTCAAGCTCGAGGCGTCAGGATCGCTCGTTCGAAACACTGGCCGACAAGCGTGATGTTCCGCATCGGTCTTGCCGAGAATCTCCTTCGTGCCCGGCACCACGATGCGTCGCTTTCAAACAGCCAGAACCTGCTGCTTGAGCCAGTCCATGATTCCAAGGAACTCCTTGAGCGCGCCTGGCGCGCCGAGTTCGGAGATGGGAAACGACGGCTGTGCGCCGGCTCGGTCGAGTCCGATCGGGACCTTCAGGATCCCGTTGAGACGTCGCAGGAGGTCCTCGCGTGCGGTCTGCGACTTCATCCCGCCGCCGCGGTTCGCGAGGTGATCGAGCTGGAGCTTCACGCGTCCATCGACGTTGATCGCGATGGGCCAGACCATCTTGCCTTCGAGTGGGAACTCCGGAACGAAGGAGCCGCTCTTCGACGTCGTGAAGCCGACCGTCACTTGGTTTTTCCCACACCAATCCATGATCCCAGAGATTGCGTCGGCCGCAGCCCTTCCGTGCCGCTGCTGGATCGTGTCCTGGAACGAATCATCCTCCCACTCGACCCGATCCGGGTTCGCCCTCTGTCTCTTGTCCAACGCGCGGGAAGTCATTCCCACGACACGGGGAACCAGCACATTGATGTCGTCATTGCTGTACTGACGCAACTCTACACCGACGACTTCGATGTCGGCGAAGCGCTCGTTCAGAAACTCGATCATGCGGATGAGGCGCGGTGGGAGTTCGTCCGCAAGAAACACCAGTCGAATGCGGCTCGCGCGCAGCGAATCCTCGGCCGACTTCCAGAACGCATCGATCTCGTTCGAACCTGCGGATGCGCCCGTTGCATCACCGACCGCCGGGGCGCTCGCTTCGGTGCGGTCCTCGTCCGCCTCGATGCTCTTGCGGGTCGAGTGGAGAAGCTCGACGATCTTGGTCTGGGAGCCGTGGGTTTCGTCGAACCACCGACGCAGCGTCGCTGCATTCCACGACTTCGCGCAGTTCGCGGCATACTCGATCACCTGCCCGACCACTTCGCGCCGCACTTGCGAGTTTCTCCCTCGCTTGACCTCGACGAGCGTCGGGGTGCCATGCTGGTCGATGAAGAGATGGTCGAGGCTCCAGCGCGTGTCCTGGCTTTCGGTGCTGAGGATCCCCGCCTCGCGCTTCACGAGCAGGAAGCGCAGCGCATCGCCCGCATCCATCTGATCCCCGGCGAGGAGTTCGGGGTTCTCCGCGACCAGTTTCTGCAGATCGGCTTCCTTCGCGAAGGGCGTGGCGAGCAGCGGAGCCGTTCCTCCACCGCTTGAGACGATGTGGATCCTGGGTGACATGCGGTGGAGTCTATGGAATGGGAGCGCGATCCGGCGGAGTCAGCGGGACTCGGTGAGCATGCGTGGCGCCAGGTTCCGATCTTCGACCACGCGATGCCATCCGTGAGGTCTGTGGGCGTGGGTCGCCGAATGTCGCACGCGAACGCTGCGATCGACCGATCCCCCGGCGAGCGACGGCCGGCGGTGCACGCAGCGCGCGTCGTCAGCGGGAGAGGAACCAGCGGATGCGCACGCGGTGCGGCGGCCGATCGGTCGAGGGATCGGTCGAGGGATCGGTCGAGGGATCGGTCGAGGCCGCCTGCTTCGGCTTGCGTTCCTCGTCCGACTCCGACCCGTTCTCGCCCGGCCGACTCGGCGCTGCACTCTCGCGCACGGGAGGCGTCCCGTCGCCATCCTCCGCCGGTGTCGGCGTCTTCCGAGCCGAAGGCGCGGATGCGGGCCGTTCCCAGCGCACTTCCCAGCGCATCCCATGGACGGGCGCGATCTCGACGACGTGCTCGTGCAGTGGTGCGGAACCCGTCGTGATGCAACGGACCTTTCCCTCGAACTCGCACGAGAGGCCAGCGTCCTTCGCGCGCTTGGCGAGTCCTGCAGTCTCGGCGGTCAGCTGTTCGGGCTCGCAGCGGTCCGCCGGCACCCGCGCGGCGACATCCTCGCCCCACTTGCGCAGCATCTCCTCCATCGCCTTCGGGTCGACCACTTCGAGCCGCTCGATGTAGCGCAGGATGGCCGCATCGAAGGCCTTGAGCGATGCGGCGGTTCCTCCGATCGAGGCATTCAAGGCCGATCGGCTCGATTGCCCGCGATTGAGTTCGCGAAGCAGGCGATTCAGGTAGCCGCGATGGGCCCCCTCGTCGGCGAAGAGCAGGAACTGCATGGTGATCCAGGCCTGCGTGTACTGGACGCTCCCATCGCTCGTGCCGTGCCGCAGTCGGGTGCTCCACGTCGTGTCGCCGACGGAGGCGAACTCGATCGTCGGCTTGAGGCCTCCACCGCGAAGGGCATCCCTCACGCGCCCGCGGTCGCGCTCCGAGATCGCGCCGATGACGAAGTTTCCATCGACATCGACGCCGCGCTCGAAGACCTCCGCAAGGCCTTCGTCGATCCACGGTGCGCAATCCCCGAGATAGATGTGCGACAGGGCGTGCCACAGTTCGTGCTGCAGGGTCGGCCACGACCAACCGTGGACGAAGACGTAGGCATTGTCATCGCGGATGCAGCACATGCCACCCGAGTTGCCTCCATCGGCCCCGCCGATCGCACGGACGCCTCCGATGTACGCGTCGCGGTCGGGGATGATCCAGACGGCAAGGTCGTCGACCGACTCCCGCTGCTGCATGCCGTCGAAGACGGCGCGCATCGCGGCGATCGCGCGCTCGATGCGTTCGAGCGTCTGCCACGCCTCGGACTGCTGACCGAGGTACTGGAGCGTGACCCCTCCGCGCGAGACGCGAGTCGAAGCGGCGCGAAACTGCATGAACGCCTTCGCGGCGCCCGGCCGATTCTCCGTCTGTCCTGCCGCGACCGCTTCCGGAACGGCGACGGAGAGCAGGACGGACAGAATGGAAGCGACGAATCCGAGAGAATTCATAAGGGGTCAGGATATCGACATGACCAGTGCGCGCCTCCCGACACGCCGCGTCAGCGGATCGGCACGGTCAGCACGGGTCGGCCGTTCGCGCTCTCGGGCTTGACCTGCAGGTCGAAGAGATCGCGCAGCAGCGCGAAGGCCTGCTTCGTCGTGCGGTCGTCGTTGCGGATGTAGTACCACTGCCCGTCGTGGAGCACGCTGACCGCCGCGTCTCCCGGCGCGCTCGACGAACGCTCCACCACGAACACGCTGCGCACGAGCTGGCGCAGGCGTTCCGACGTCATCCCCGCTTCGAGGCTTGCGAACGCCTCCGCCGCGTTCGTCGCGCGCGGCGGAGGCGGCGTCGTGCCGTCGCGGCGATCGACGCCGAGCGAGAGCAGCCGCAGCACCGCGGACAGCGAGCGCGTGCGCACCGTGAGGAAGTTGCCGGGGATCCGCTCCTCGATGCCGACGAGCTTCCAGTCGGCGGCGATCGGCGCGATGCCGATCAGTTCGCACAACTCGCGGCCGTTCGCATCCGCCGCGACGCCCTCGTACGTCGTCAGCACCGGCACGCGCTCGATCGACACGAAGTCGTAGCCCTTCCCGTCCTCGCGCAGCTCGAGCACGGAGTTGTCGGCGCGCGCCGACATGATCGACGCGAGCGTGACGGATTCCTTCGGAATCGGCTCCCAGTTCCAGACGATCGGGAGGCGCACGAGGCTCAGCGAGACGAGTCCGCGGCGCTGGAGGTCGGAGAAGAGCGCGATCGCGCGCGCGAACCGCGCGTCGGCCGCCACGATCCCGTCGCGCACGTTGACGTCGAACGACTGCACCGACTGGAACCGCTCGCAGGCGAGGAACAGGATCCACGCCATCGGATAGCCCGCGCTGACGAGGTGCTCGAGGCTCTCGACCGGGATCGGCGCCATCATCTCGTTCGCCAGCTGCTCGCCCTGCCGCGGCACGAACGTGAGCGTCGGCGTGTACGAGAAGCCCGCGTCCGCCGACGCGCCCTCGAGCGCGATGCCCTGGAAGTTCGCGCTCGTTCCGACGCTCGCCCGGTACGTGGTCGACGTGTTGATCTGCGTCACCGACACCCACTGCGTCGGCTCGTCGTGCGCGAGTCGCACGAGGTTGAGCAGCATCTGGCGGTCCATCGCGTCGGCGACCGCGGTGTTGAACGCCGCGTGATCGTTCTCGAGCTGCTTTCCGGCAAGCTGGCTGCAGCCGGCCGCGCCGGCGAGAAGTGCGAGCGAGAGTGCGGTCGAGATCGGGCGGCGAGTGTGGCGGAATCTCATCGACGCAATGTAGTGGGGCGACGATCGCGGGGCAGGGGGTGCGGCGGTCGCAGGTCGTGACGGGCGTGCTTCAGCCGCCGTTCGCCAGCCCGATCGCGACGAGCGCGATGCCCGCGGCGACCACGACCGCCGACACGATCGCTGCGGCGATCGACGCCGCCAGCCAGGGTCGTCGGAGGACGATCGCGACGATCGCGATCACCCCTCCCGCGAGCGCTCCTCCCAGCGCGAGGAGCATGCCCGCGCCCACCGCGACCAGGACGGGCGAATCCTCCGGGGCACCCTGAGAGCCTGCGATCGCTGCCACCAGAAACGATGCGACGAAGAGGATTCCCGCGATCGCCGCAAGGGTCAGCGCCGCGATCGGGAGTGCGGGCGTGGCGTTCGATCGAACCCTGGTGGTCGACGCGGTGCCGGGAGCGGGCATCGCCCCGGCCGCTGCATCCCGCCCCGGCTCGTGCCACGCCGTTCCGTGCCTCCCGATCTCATGCCGACCCGTCTCGCCCCGCGTCGCATCGTCCGCCGCTCGCACCGTCGAGACCGCACGCCAGAGCATCTGGTCTCGCCTGAGCCGCGCCGCCGCGAGCGACGCGACCGCCGCGCCGACCGCCGCCACGAGGACCGCGGCGAGGAAGCACGCCCCGCCGAGATTCCTCTCGGCGATCGCCGTCGTCTCGGCCGCGAAGGCGAACGAGTTGTACGTTCCGTGCAGGAGGATCGCGCCGCCGAGCCCGAGCAGCGTCCAACCCGCGCGCGCAGGCCCGCGCGAGAACCTCGCGATTCCGATCGCGAAGCCCATCAGCGCGCCGCAGTTCGCGTGCAGCGGCACCGAGAGCACCGCGCGCAGCACCGCCGTCTGCAGCTGTCCTCCGAACGACTCCGAGTACATGAACACGTACAGCAGGTTCTCGACGAACGCGAAGCCGAGGCTCGCCGCGACCCCGTACACGATGCCGTCGTAGGGCTCGTCGAACGCGTCATGCCGCGCCGCATAGCCGCGCAGCACCGCGAACTTGAAGCACTCCTCGACGAGCGCCGCGGAGACGAACGAGACGAGCATGGCCTCTGGAATCGTCGTCGGTCGCTCGGGGAATCCGAACGCGTACACGAGCACCAGATTGACGATCAGGATGGGGATCGTCGTGAGCGCGCTCAGGAGGAACGTGACGAAGACGACCTTCGGCGGCTCCGGCAACCGGTCGCGGAACATCGTCCATGCGAGGATGAGGAGCGCGGGCAGCGCCGCACCGATGAAGAGGACTTGCGTGGCGAAGCCCATGATCGGCGGATTCTCGCACGCGACGGCCCCGGCGTGCTCGCGCACCGACGGGACAGCTGCCGATCGAGGCGATCAGGATTCGATCAGGTTGGAAGTCGGGAGCGCGATCGCCGCGTCTCAACCCGCAGTCGGGGCGCCCGCTGCGGGCGACCCTGCCGTCGGCGCACCCGCGGGACGCCC
>JBIIYI010000395.1:0-3319 GCA_044346895.1 Phycisphaerales bacterium | reverse complement strand
GAGGCGATCAAGCTCGTCGACTGCCGTCACGTGCGCATCGAGCGGATCGCATCGCGCGGCGCGCGGCGCGCGGGAGTCCTGATCGAATCGACGAAGCCCGGCGCCTCGCTCGACGTCTCGATCAGCGACGTCCTCGTGATCGGCGCGCGCGGTCTCGCGGAGGAATCGGGGATCGTCGCGCGCGGCGTGCGGGAACTCGGCATCCGGCGGTCGCGCTTCGAGAACTGCGTCGGCTGCGGCATCCTCGTCGACGACTGCGAAAGCGTCTCGATCGCGGACGTGCAGATCGCCGCGCGCACCGACACCGCCGCGGCGTGCGGCATCCGCTTCGCCGGCCGCGTGTGGAGCACGCTCGTCGAACGCGTCCAGATGGCCGGCCCGATCGCCACGGCGTTCGAACTCGGCAGGTCGGAGAGCACGCTGCACGCACGAGCACCCGCACCTCCCGCAGCGGATGCCGCGCCCTCCGCGGCACCGGCGCCGTCACCGCCGAAGTCGACCGCACCCTCCACCACCGCGCCTTCCTCCACCCCCGATGCAGCACGCGGCGGTTCGACCGACAGCGCGCCCGAACCGCTCGTCCGCTTCCTCGTCATCTCGAACGTGCGGCTCTCGGGAGTGCACCGCCTGCTCGACGTCGGGAGCGCCGCCGACACCGCGGTCCGCAACGTCACGCACCGCGAGGCGCATGAGGAGGTCTACCGCCTTTCGCCTCCCCCCGCCGGAAGACCGGCGGCGGCCGTCCGCATGAGCGAATGTCTCCTCACCTGGTCCCCGGGCGCGCTGCGCCGATTCGGCGCCGTCGAAGGGGGGGCCGACGCGAAGGGATTCGTCCTCGGGCCGAACCTCTGGTGGAGCAGTGAACTTCCAGCGGCGCTTCCTCTCCTCGGACCGACCGACAACCCCTTTCCAGGGACCATCGAATCTCCGCAGGTACTCGATGTTGAGCCGAAGTTCGATGCAAGATCAAGGCTGATCAACGCAGAAGCCGCAGGTTTCGGCGCAGGCGACCAGTGAGTGCGGATTCCCGCGCTCGATCAGAAGGGCCGATGCGTCCACCTGCCTCGGTCTGGAATCGAGTGCAGACAGCCCGCGTCCCTCGGGGCGCCGCCCCCCGCGGCAGGAGCGAGTCCCGATGACCGAGCTTCCGACGGATCCAACCTCAGCGAGCGGCCGCGAGAACCTTCCCCTGCCGCTTCGCGCGCTCAAGCCGGGGCGCCCGATCACCGAGCGCGCGCTCACGCATTGGATCGAGCGACTCACGCCGGGACTGGTCCGCCTCAGTTTCGGCATCTGCCGAGATCGCCAGCGCGCCGAGGACGTGGTGCAGGAGGCGTTCGTTCGGCTGTGGAAATCGCCTCCGGAGGGAGGCGAGCCGGCGATCTCGAGCTGGATGCGCAGCACGGTGCACAACCTCTCCGTCAGCCTGATCCGGCGCAAGCGCCGCACGTGGACCATCATCGACGAATCCGGCAGCGCGCGCGACGTGCGCGCGGGACTTCCCGAGGACGGCGTCGAGCGCCGCGAGGATCTCTCGCGGATCGGCGACGCGCTCGAGCGGCTCGATCCCGACAAGCGCGCGATGATCATGCTGCGCGTGAACGAGGGCCTCTCGTACGAGGCGATCGCGAATCACCTCGGCATCCCGATCGGCACGGTCATGTCGCGGCTCAACCGCGCGCGACTCGCGCTGCTCGACGAACTTGGGGACGAATCCGAGGGAGATCAGGCGCGCGGACGCGCGGGCGACTCTGGCGCGGCAGGCGCGAAGCAGGCGCCGCGCACCACGCGGCCGAGCGATTTCGACATGCGCCGACCGCGCGATGCGACGCGCTGAGCGGAGGAAGGGCGGTTCGCGAGAGGTTCGCGGACGGATCGATCACGAAGGCCTCGCGACACAGCGCGAGGCGCGCGTCCGACGGAAGGGCGCGTGCATCACGAGAGGTTCCATCCATGCAGCTGCACCGAGACGACTCCCGAGACGGCGACCAGTTCGAAGGAACGCGCGACGGTCACGACGCCCCGCGCGGCCCCTTCGGCTGCGCGAACATGCGCGCCGCGCTGTCCGCCTATCTCGACGACGAACTCGCGCGCTCCGAGCGGTTCGAGGCGGACGCACACCTCCTCGGCTGCGGCCGGTGCCGCGACCTCATCGAGCGCGCGGAAAGCCTCGACCGCACGCTTCGATCCGGCTTCGCCGCGGACCTCGCGGATGCCGATGGCGCACTCGCGCGGGAGCCGGTCGACGTGGCCGACCTGCGGGCGCGCGTCATCGCATCGATCGGCGCCGAGCAGCGCCGTACGTGGATCCCGCGCGCCGCCCTCGCGGCAGCCGCCCTCGCCCTCGCCGCCGGCGCCATCGTCTTCTTCCGCAGCGGCTCGATTCCCGCGTCGATCGCGCCGCTTGGGCCCGGGGAACTCGCGCGCGGAGGCGAGACCGGCGTCGATCGCCGACTCCAGTCGGCGGCCCCGACGCGGCACGCGTCGATGCTCGCCGCGCTCAGTCCCGACGACCGTCAGGCGCTCTACGCGACCAGCGTCATCCTCGACACCGCGCGCCGTACGGCCTTCGAGGACCGTGCGCGCCGCAAGGAACTCGTCGAGACCGCGCGCTACGACGAACTCGTCGACCGCCTCGAGGACGTGATGCCAAAGCTCCCCGCGGAGGATCGCGCGACGGTCGCGCTTGCCCTCGACGTCACCGAACGGCTGACGGATGCGACCGACAATCCGGACGAGTGGTCCCGCATCCAGGAGGACGTGTCGGTGCGGAACCTCGGCGAGTCGGTCGACGAACTCAGCGACCGTTGACCGGGAGGCGACCCACTTTCGCCGTTGCGGCGCACCGGGACGTCGACCCCGGTCCGACACCTCACCCCATCGCGGGCAACTTCTGCGCGTTTCGGGAGGAGTTGATCGAAAGCCCGCCTTGAAGGGCGAACAATCTGCGCGCAGCAGGTATCTTCTCCCTCGCGAATGGACTCGCCCACACCGATCAACTTCCGCGCCGCGCAGGCGACGATGGCCTACGGAGGCCGACCCGCGACGCGCGCCCAGTTCGGCCAGCCGGGCCAGGTCACCCAGGCCGGCCAGCCCACCACCCAACCCGGCTCCGGCTCCCCGTCATCGCCCGCGCGGACGTCGGTCTCGCGCCAGGCGGACGGCTCGATCATTCCTCCGCATGCGCGCGCCTCGACTCCGGATCCGATGCGCATAGGCCGTCATCAGGACGCGCTTTCGCCCGCACTGGCGGCCATGGTTGCCGGACAGGTCGATTCGCCCGTTTCCCGCGGCGAGGGATTCGAAGCGCCCCAGCCCC
>JBIIYI010000396.1:0-3319 GCA_044346895.1 Phycisphaerales bacterium | reverse complement strand
CGACCTCGCGCCTGCTTCGCGCCTGCTTCGCGCCTACTTCGCGCCGCCGATCGTCGCCTCGTCGAGGATCGTCACGAGGAACGCGAGGAAGAGCAGGATGTGCACGACGCCCTGGATCGCGTTCACGCGTCCGCCGCGCAGGCTGACGGAGGCGACGAGGAAGGTCGTCGCGAGGAGGACGATGTACGGCGGATCGAGACCGAACTCGGGGGAGACGCCCGTGAACCAGCGGATCACGAGCACCGCGGGCACGGTCAGGCCGATCGTCGAGAGCGCGCTGCCGAGGAGGACGTTCATCGACCGCTGCATCTCCTCGCGACCCGCGGCCTTCAGCGCCGCGAGGCCTTCCGGCGCGAGAACGAGGGCGGCGATGAAGACGCCGCCGATCCCCGCGGGAAGGTACGAGGCCGCCAGCAGTCCCTGCACGCGGCCCGCGAGGCCTTCGGCGATCGCGATGACGCCGACGAGCGCGAGGACGAGGAGCGTCCCCGAGCGCCACGCCGACACGGGCTCGTGCGTCTCGCCCGAGGTGCGCGCCTCCCTGCGTGCTTCGAGCTCGCGCTCGTTCATCCGGTGGTGTGCGTAGAAGTTCCGGTGCCGCGTGGTCTGGAAGTAGAGGAAGACGAGGTAGATCGCGAGCGACGCGCTTCCCACGAAGATCTCCATCGGATCGCTCATCCAGCCGCCGCTCTCGCTGTGCGTGAAGCGCGGCAGGATCAGCGTGAGCGAGCCGAGCGCGACGATCATCGGCAGGTACGCGCTCGCCGACTGCGCGTTGAACTCCTGCTCGTCGCGCTTGAGTCCGCCGATGAGGATGACCACGCCCATCAGGAGATTCAGGAGGATCATCAGCACGGAGAGCATCGTGTCGCGCGCGACCGTCGTGTCGCCGCCCGAGCCGAGCATCACGGCGCACACGGCCGCCACTTCGATGATGATCGCGGAGATCGTGAGGATGACGGTGCCGAGCGGTTCGCCGAACCTCTCCGCGAGTTCATCGGCGTGCGCCATCGCGCGGAACGCGGCCGCGAGGATGCAGGCGACGAGCCAGACGCTCCACGCGAGGTTCGCGCCGTTTCCGATGGCGCCGGCGGGCGACCAGTGCGCGAGCACGACGCCGCCCGTTCCGAGCGCGAGCAGGATCGGCAGATCCGGAAGCCAGCGGACGATGAAGGAGCGCGTTGTGGCCTTCGGGTGGCTCGTCATGCCCGGAAAGATACTTGACGCGCGGCGGAGCGGCCGCCGTCGGGACGCGCCCGGACGGAGTCAGGTCGCGGACTCAGGTTGCGGACTCAGGTTGCGGGCTTGAGGTCGCGGAACATGAAGAACGCCGCGGCGACGAGGCAGAGCGATGCGTAGAGGAAGTTCATCGTCAGCTTCTCCTTCATGTAGACGACCGCGAAGCCCGCGAAGACGAGCATCGTGATCACCTCCTGCATCACCTTGAGCTGCGCGAGCGAGAAGCCCGCCTTCTCGAAGCCGATCCGGTTCGCCGGCACCTGCAGGCAGTACTCGAAGAACGCGACGCCCCAGCTTGCGAGGATCGCGATCCAGATCGCCTTCGACTTGAAGTCGCGCAGGTGTCCGTACCACGCGTACGTCATGAAGACGTTCGAGAGGACGAGGAGGAGCGGTGCGACGTAGAGCGCGGTGCGGGCGGTCATGCGCGCACGGTATCGCGCGCGCCCGCCGGCATGCGCCACGCGATCGCGATACCGACCGAGGCCACCGCCGCGCCCGCGAGGATCGCGACGCCGATCGAGGTGGCGAGCGCGGCGCCCTCCGCGCGTGCGAGTCCCGCGACGGCCGCCGCGAACGCGACGCCGCATGCGCCGCCGACCTGCCGGAACGTCTGCACGATGCCCGAGATCTGCCCGCGCGCGTCGTCGGGAACGCCCGACAGCGTGTCGGTGTTGGCGGGCGACATGATGAACGCGACGCCGAGACCGAGGAGCGCCATGCCGGTCGCGATCACGCCGTACGACGCGAGGATCGAGCCGGTGCCCCACGTCGCGAGGCCGAGCGTCGCGACGATCGTCCCGAAGCGCGCGAGCGGTCGGACGCCGACGCGGTCGTACAGCCTGCCCGCCCGCCGCGCGACGAGGATCACCGGGATCAGCATCGGCATCAGCGAGGCCCCGGCCTTCGCGGCGCTGTATCCGAGCACCTCCTGCGCGTAGATCGCGCCCTGGACGACGAGCGACGCCATCGCGAACTGCATGATGCCGATGAGGAGGACGTTCGCCCGGAGGCGCGGTTCGGCGAGGAGCGCGAGCCGGACGAGCGGACGCGCGGTCCGGAACTGCCGCCACGCGAACGCCGCCGAGAGGATCGAGCCCACCGCGAGCATCGCGAGGAACCCGGGTTCGAGCAGCCGCAGCCGGCCCGTCGTCGGATCGGCGTCCGAACCCTCCTGGAGCGCGTAGATCGCAAGCGGCAGGCCGAGCGCGAGGAGCGCCGCCGACGCGAGGTCGATCGAGCGGTCCTCCGCGCGGCGGTTCGGAGGCTTCGCCGCGAGGATGAGCGCGACGGCCGCGAGCGCGATCGGCAGGTTGACGAAGAAGACCCAGCGCCAGCCGGCGTACTCGGCGAGCAGTCCGCCGAGCACCGGGCCGATCGCGAAGAACGACATCGAGACGCCGATGTAGACCCCCATCGCGCGACCGCGTTCGCCCGCGGGGAACGTCTCGACGACGAGCGCGCTCGACGCGGGCTGCATGAGGCACGCGGCGAGGCCCTGCAGCACGCGGCCCGCGATCAGGATCTCGGCCGAGGTGGCCGCGCCGCAGAGGGCGCTCGCCCCCGCGAATCCGACGACGCCCGCGAGGAAGGCCGAGCGCTTGCCGAAGACGTCGCCAAGCCTGCCACCGATCGCCATCGCGGCGGCGAGCGCCACCATGTACGCGTTCGCGATCCAGGCGATTCCGCCCGGTCCGAGGCCCAGTTCGGCGCCGATCCGCGGGCCCGCCACCGCGGTCACCGTCAGATCGACGAAGATCATCGAGAGGCTGCCCGTCAGCGCGAGGAGGACGAGCGCGCGCCGCGGAGCGGGTGGTTCGGAAGTCGCGGAAGCCGGCACGCGTACAGCGTACCGGAACAAATCTCGTTGTCGGCGGAGGCCGGGGTCGGGCGGGCGAGGTACAACACCCCGATGCTTCACGCGCGCCATCGAACCGGAACTCTCGCCAGCACCATCGCGCTCGTCGCCTTCTCGACGGGCGCGGCGTTCGCGGCCATGCACCGCATGCAGGACGCCCCGTCCGCGGCCGACGCCGCTTCGAACGCGGCGAGCACGGCGGCGTGGCCTCAGACGGTCGTC
>JBIIYI010000394.1:0-3321 GCA_044346895.1 Phycisphaerales bacterium | reverse complement strand
AATGTTCGCCGTACGAGATGACGACCCCGCGTGTCCTCGACACGGCTGGCTATCGCTCAGCGTTGTTCGGCAAATTCCATCTCGCGCAGAATGAGTTCAACCCGTATGGCATCGGCGCTCCTGCGTCGGTTGGTTTCACGCGATTCAATGGCACGCTTCTTGGCGCTCCGCCGTACATCGACCCGACGATTGCAGGGCAGGTGACCGCTGACGCCAACGGCCTTTCCTGCGGCTTTCCCGTGAGCGGCAATGAGCCCGCGATCTGTGCGTGCGCGTTCCCTGACGGCACGTGTGAGTCGGGTGTCGATGCGCTCGATTGCCTTGTGCACGGCGGTGTGCCGCTCGTCGCCAGTGACGGAACGCCAATCGAAGAATGCGATTCGGCGGCGGTGGCGCGTATTGATTGGGGAGCGACGAACGCCAACTATGCGTGGCCTCGCACGATCAACTGGAACGGCGAGATTTCGCAGACGATTCCTGCACGCGTTCATGCGGACACCGATCAAGCCGAACTTGCGGCGGAGTTCATTCTCGGGCAAAAGGCAGAGGGAAACCGGTGGATGTGCTCGCTCTCCTTCACGGGTGACCATGATCCGTGGCAGCCGCTTCCGCCTGACACCTTGCCGCCCGGCGCCACATGGCCGGCTGGGTTGCCGCTCGTGTGTGATGCGGAACCTGACGTCGCAAACCCAACGCTTTCGCAGCGTCGTCTTTCCAATCAAACCATCGAGTCGATGGATACGCAGATTCGTCGAGTGCTTCTAGGCACTGGTCTTGCGACCTTCAAGCGTGGCAAGTTGGAACTCGCGTCGAGCGACACGTTGATCGTGATCGTCGGCGACAACGGTTCCTTCTTGACCACCGTTCAAGCGCCGTTCAACCCAACGCGCGCGAAGGCCACGGCGTATCAGACGGGTGTCAGTGTTCCGCTCGTGGTTGCCGGAGGTCCTGTGGTTGCGCCAGGTCGCAGCGTTCACTCGATGGTCAATGTGGTCGATCTCTTCCAGTTGTTCGGCGAAGCCGCTGGCATCGATGTGCGCGACGTGGTTCCTGAAGGCCGCAAACTCGATTGCCGGCCGATGATGCCGTACCTCATCAATCCACTTGCCGAGTCGCAGCGGAACTTCAACTTCACGCAGTACACCGAGCCGATTCTTGCGGTTCCCTGTTACCCGTGTCTGATCGCCGCAGGCGGTGCAACGCTTTGCTCGGACACATTCCTCTCGACGCAACAACTCTGCGAAGCACAGGGCGGCGTGTGGTACGGGCCGACCGACGACGGCCAACCTGCGTTTGCAACGGACTGTTGCGAGCTGTGGGAGAAGTTGAACGAGCCCTCTGGCTATGGCTTTGTGTATCCGAGCCAGTGGGCGATGACCGACGGTCGGTACAAGCTCATCGGCAACGAACTCGAGTCGTGCGGCGAGGCCGCGGGCGCAAACGCGCTTGAGTTCTACGACCTCTCCGAGTGCTTTGCCGCAGACCAACTCTTCGGTCACGGCATCGACAACCCCGCGTTCGATCTGCTCGCGTCGGGCAAGCCGCTCGCGCCTGAAGCTCAACTCGCCTACCAACGCTTGCTCGAAGCGTCGAATGCGCTGTTCGCATCGATGGCGCAGTGCATCGGCGACGTGAATCTGAACGGATACGTCGGTGCGGGTGACCTCGCGATCTTGCTCGACTCGTGGGGTGAACCAAGCGTCGCCGATCTCAACAACGACGGCGTCACCAACGGTCCCGATCTTACGATTCTGCTCGACAACTTTGGCTCGTGTTCCAGTCGGTGATCGACTTGCGTGTGTTGCACGTGTGCTGCGCGTGCGCCTGCGCCGAGAGCGGGGGGCAAGCTGCGCACGGCGTTCGAACAGGCCGACGCTCAACGTGCTCGATTCAACGCGCTCACTTGGCGACGCTTCCTTCCAATCTGTACCTCAGAACCTGCGGTGTTCCGCCCTTCATGAAACCGACGCTGGTGCTGAGCACGCCATCCGCCGAAAGTTCGTACACGATGCGCTTCGGGTAGTCGTGGCGTGGATTGGCAAAGACTGCACGCGAAGGCGTCCACTCCGAGAGGACAAACTCCGTCGCCGTGCGACCCGCGGGCTGCGCGATGTACACGAGCCCGCCATCGCGTTCGACGATGCGCACGTATTCGAAAGCAACCATCTTGCCGCTCTTGTTGACGGTGCGTGTGACCGCAAGCATCGCGCCACCGAGCGGGGGGCTCCAACGCTCTTCGATCGACGAACCAGTGCTCTTCGTGCCGACCCAGTCGCCTTGCAGCCACGCGAGATCGCCGATGACAGCCTTCGCGGGCGTGGGCATCGGAATGTCTTCGGCGTGGCGGTAGAGACCGACCGATTCCGTCATCGGTGGTTCGGTGCCCGCGGGCCACTCGACCGTGACCGTGACGAGCAGTCCGTCCGCTGTCGGACGAAAGGACCGACGGATCGAGCGGAGCCCTGATCCAGCCATGCGTTGCGCTCGAACGAAACTTCGTAGGTGAATGCGCCATCTTGCCAGCCGCCGCGATACCGCACGACTCGTTCGGGCTCCGGCCGCTCGGTCGCCGTACCGTCGAGTGCGACGCGGACATCTTTGTGCCCAGAGCCATGGCCGTTCAGGATGACGGCATCGCTCTCGACCTTCATCGAGAACGACGACGACATCGGCGACGTGAGTTGCTCAAGCGTGCGGCCCTCGGTGCGATCTTCCACAAAGATCCAATCGCCATCGACAGCGCGCAGAGCTTCGGGCGGCGCTGTGGCCGCGGCGCTCGCCGAAGGATGAGTTTGTGCCTGTGCGCCAGTCTGCGCGTGCGACTCATCTTGCAGCTTCTGCGCCGCGAAGCCTCGTTGCGCGCCGATGGCCATCGCGACGGCTGTTCCGAACCGATTCTTGGAACACATGCGGAGATTCCCTTCTTTCGTCACTCTCTTCGCGGCAGGCTTGACTCTCCCGATTCGCCGCGAGTGTAACGGGCCGTATCGACGTGGTCACGCGTGGGTCTCAAATAGGGGACCGTCCGATCGCACCCTGCGTGAAGATCGTTTCAGTGTCCAACCCGAGACGAGTCGAAACATCCGGATCACTCGTACTTGGTGTGACAGGGCGCAATGCCCCTTTGCGCCTTCGTCCTTGGAACGCGCACGTCGATCGGCCGCGGGTGCGGCTTTCGTGACCGCGCCGCGTGCATTTTCATGAGCGGGGCTGAGCCCTGAACGAGTCGACGATGAAGAACCTTGCAATCACTCTTGGCGCCATCGGGGCGACAGCCTTCGCGGCAACGCTCGGTCAAGCACACGCAAGCGTCGTCGGCCT
>JBIIYI010000392.1:0-3324 GCA_044346895.1 Phycisphaerales bacterium | reverse complement strand
CCGTGCACTGCCCGCACTACTCCTCTCCCAAGCTACTCCTCTCCCACGTCGTCCCGCACGAGCGCGTAGAACCCCCCGCCCTCACGCCGCAAGCGCCCCGCCGCCACCAGCGCCTCCCACACCGCCACCGGATACTCCCTCGGCGGGATGATCGCGTCGATCTCGTTGCGCTTCCCGCTCGACATCGGCCCGACGCCGAGCCGGCTCTCCGCATCAAGCCGCGCGAAACGCAGCCGCTTCCGAAACGCCCGCATCGCGCTCCGCTGCACCTCGATGTCGACCGACTGCTCCGGCGCCGGCGGCGCCTCCACCCTTGGTGTCTCGACCTCCTCGCCGTGCAGCCACCGCACGAGCGCACCCAGACCCTCGGCATCCCGCGCGGCCACCAGCCGCATGATCGTCTGCGGATCCACCTTCGCCCTCAGCAGCACCTTGTGCATCGCGCCCCACTTCGGCCCGGCGCCCGCAGCGTCCGATCCCGCGATCGCATCAAGCGCCGCATCGATCTCCCTGAGCATGGCCGGCGCGAGCGTGGCGGGACGCTTTCCGAACGGATGGACTGGCTCACCCATGACGGCACCGTACTTCGGCGCGGCGCGATCGAGCAACATCGGTGCGTCGAAACCCGCCAACTTCATCCGCATCGACCTCCCGCGTCGACCTTCCACATCAACCTCCCGAATCAACCTCCTCCGCTCGAACCGCCGCCCGGCGGAAGATCGCGATGGGAATCCGTCCGCCCTGAGTACACTCGAACCATGACCGTCGCTCCCGAGTCCCTCGCGCCGCGCCGCAGCGCGCACCCGCTGGCCCCGGCCATCCGCAGGCTCATCCCCGTCCTGCTCGCGCTCCTCGCGCTCCTCACCCTCCTTCCCCTCGCGCGGGCCGCGCAGGCGGCCGACGACCATCCCCGCCTCGCGCCCAAACTGAGGCTCGACGGGTTCAGCGTCAACGGCCAGAGCGCCGAATCGCTCCTCGTCATCCACTACCACCGCCCCGGCCGTGACTACACGGGCTGGAACATCTGGTACTGGCCCGAAGGCCGCGACGGGCAGCAGGCGAACCTCGGTGGCGAGGACGCGTTCGGCCGCTACGCGATCATCCCCTTCGCCCCGAGCCCGGCGCGCGCCGGCTTCATCATCCGGAAGGGCAACTGGGAGGAGAAGGACTTCGACCAGGACCGCTTCGTGCCGCTCGCGAAGGGCTCGATCACCGAGATCTGGGTGAAGTCGGGCGAGGACGCCTACACCACCGATCCGGGCGCCATCGACACCTCCGTGCGCGTCGTCGGCGCGTTCCTCGATCGGGACGACGTGATCACGCTCGCGCTCAGCGCGCCGTGGAACGATCCGAAGCCGAAGGACATCGACGTCGCGAACACGCGCGCAGGTGGTCGCGCGACGAAGGTGAAGTCGGTCAAGTCCGCGGGCACGAGCGGCGGGAAGGCGCTCTACGAGATCGCGCTCGCACGGGAGGTCGACGACGCCGACATCGCGAGTCTCCGCCTCGATTGGACGGGCGGCCCGCTCGCCGACGCTCCACCCGTGCGCGTCCTCGCGCGCGACGTCCTCGACGGCCCCGCGTTCACCGCCTCCGACGCGCGCCTCGGCGCGTTCGTCTCGAACGGCGCCACGACATTCGTCACGTGGTCGCCCGTCTCGGAGACCGTCGAACTCCTGGTCTACGAAGGAAACGCGCCGGAACCCACCCGCACGATCCCGCTCGCGCGCGGCGCGAAGGGCGTCTGGTCGACGACCGTCGCGCAGGATCTCCACGGCGCGCCGTACCGATACCGGTTCCACGCGTACGGCGAACGGCGCGAGGCGCCCGACATGCACGCCTTCGCGGCCAACGCCGACAGTTCGCGCTCCGTCGTCGTCGACCTCGACCGCGTGAAGCCGGACGGATTCGACACCACGCCCGAGCCGAAGCTCGCGCGCCCCACCGACGAGATCCTCTACGAGATCCACGTGCGCGACTACTCGCAGCGCGATCCCCGCGTCGACGACGATGCGCGCGGCACCTACCTCGGCCTCGTGCACGCGGCGCCCGAGACGACCGACGCGCCCTCGAGCGGCCTCGATCACCTGCGCGAACTCGGCATCACCGCCGTGCACCTGCTGCCGATCCACGACTACACCGCGAAGGTCGGCGAGTACAACTGGGGCTACTGGACCACGCTCTTCAACGTGCCCGAGTCGAACTACGCGACCGATCCGAGCGACCCGTTCTCGGCGATCCGCGACCTCCGCACCGCCGTCACGCGCCTGCACGCGGCCGACATCCGCGTCATCCTCGACGTCGTCTACAACCACACGTCGGACGCCGGCCCGTCCTCGCCCTTCGGCGCGGCGGTCCCCGGCTACTTCTTCCGCACGACGCGCGACGGGCGATTGATGAACGACTCGGGCACCGGCAACGCGCTCGCCGACGAGCGCCCGATGGTCCGCAAGTACATCCTCGACAGCCTCGAGCACTGGCTGCGCCAGTACCGCGTTGACGGCTTCCGCTTCGACCTCCTCGGCTGCCACCGGCCCGAGACCGTCCGCGCCGCGTGCGAGCGCGTGAAGTCGATCCGCCCCGACGCCACGCTGTACGGCGAACCATGGACCGGCGGCGGCCCGATCCACTTCGGGAAGGGTGCGCAGAAGGGCCTGCCGATCGCGGTGTTCAACGACCATCTCCGCAACGCGATCCGCGGCGACCTCGATGGGACGACCGTCGGATTCGCCACCGGCGAGGGCGGCGACGCGGCCGCCATCCGCCGCGGCGTCGCGGGTGCGATCGACGACTTCACGCGCGAGCCGACCGAGACGATCAACTACGCGAGCGCGCACGACAACCTCATCCTGTGGGACAAGATCGCGAAGACCGCGCCCGGCGCGTCCGACGCCACGCGCCGCGCGATGCAGAAGCTCGCCCTCGGCGTCGTCCTCACGAGCCAGGGCATCCCATTCATCCACGGCGGCTGCGATTTCGCGCGCACGAAGCAGGGCAACCACAACTCCTACGACGCCGGCGACGGCATCAACGACTTCGGATGGTCCCGCAAGTCCGAGTACCGCGACATCTTCGACTTCACGGCGGGTCTCGTGCGCCTCCGCCGCGAGCACCCGGCGTTCCGCATGGACGACGACGCCGACGTCCGCAAAGCGCTCACGTTCGCGGGAAGCGACCGGCCGATCGTCTTCATGCTCGACGGACGTGTCGCGAAGGATCCATGGTCGCGCATCCTCGTGGCGTACAACGACGAGCCCTCGCCCGCGGAGGTGACCCTGCCTGCGGGCGACTGGACCGTGGTCGTGGACGCCGAACGCGCAGGCA
>JBIIYI010000393.1:0-3324 GCA_044346895.1 Phycisphaerales bacterium | reverse complement strand
AGATGTCCGCGACGCACGCGCCGGGCACGCTCGAGGCGTCCGCCGGGTCGCTGCCCGCGTCGAGCTCATCGCGATCGAGGAATCCATCGACGTCGCGATCGACGCCGAGGCGCGTCTGCGATCCGAGCGGCACCAGCGTGTACGTGAGTTCGCTCCCCGCACCGGCGAGCGCGAGCAGCGCCGCAGGCGTGAGGTTCGGCTCACCCGCGCGATCCGGCCGGAAGGCGCCGGCGACGAACGTCCAGCCGCGCGCAAGACCGTCGACGCGTCCCTTCGCGATGAGCCCGAGTCCGCCCGGCGCATTCGCGATCGCGATGAACTGGTTGATGCGCGCGGTGTCGTTGGCCACGCCGTTCGCCGTGGTCTGCTGGCCGACGCCGGCGTGCGTGCCCGAGTTGAACGACATGCAGAACGCCTCGATGTCGCGGCGCTGCTGCTGGCCGGTCGCGGTGTTCGCGAAGGTGAAGCCGGCGGTGATCGAATCCTGGAACGTGAACTTCTCGCCGTTGTGCTCGAAGCCGAAGCCGCGCAGCGCGGTCGTCGACGTGTTGCTCGCGCCGACCTTGCGCCAGATTTCGCGCAGGTGCGCGTTCTTCCGGTTCTGATTCTCGCCACCGGGTGCGGGGATGTCGACGCGGTTGTTCGAGCCGATCGCGCCCGGATGGCATGCGGTGCACGTCAGCCCCGGGGCTCCCGGCGGGCCCGCGAAGAACTGGCCGGTGTTGAAGAGGTTCTGCCCCGTCACCGCGTTTCCGGTCACGTTGAAGCCGGTCTGCGTGCCGCCGAAGATCGCGACCGAGGTGCGCAGCGTGTTGTCGACGTTGCGGTTCGGATTCGGTGGGAACACGAGCGACGCGAGGTAGTTCTGGAGCGACGCCATCTCTCCCGCGGAGAGCTCCGCGCCGCGACCCTGCAGGTGGGTGAACGCCACGTTGAATTCGCTCAGGTCGTCCTTCTCGCCGCGCCAGTGGAACGGCTCGTTGCCGATGATGCCCTGAAGGGTCTGCGTCGTCATCGGGCCCTTCATCGGGTGCCACGGGATGCACGCGCCGGGCGCCGCGACCTGGCAGACCTCGTCGAACGCCTCGACCGCGCCGGTCGGATCGCCGAGATCCCACGCGAGGCGGTCGCTGCGTCCATCGATGTGGCACGTCGCGCAGGACGCGTGGCCGAGGCCCGACGTCAGGTTCGTATCGAAGAGGAACCGACGCCCCGCGCGCACGCCGGCGGGAGTTGCGTCATGGAACGACACGCGCGCGACCTCGGAAGCCGAGCCGGTCGCGACGGCGCTGACCGAGCCGCCGAAGCGGTTGAGCGTGTAGACGAACTGTCCGCTGGGCGACATCGCGACCCCGCTCGGACCCTCGCCGACGGGAATCTTCGCGAGGCGCGCGCCCGAGGGCGACATGGCGATCACGCAGTTCGTGCCGAGCGAGGCGATGTACGCCGCGCTCGAGTCGGGCGCCCACGCGACGCCGCGCGGATCGCCGATCGACTGCGTGCGCTCGAGTTCCGGGATCGAGCTCGACGCGTACGTGAGGTGCGGGTTGAGGTCGCGCACGACCGGCGTCGAGCCGCCGGGTCCGCTGAACGCGCCGACCATCCGTGCGAACACTCCGTTCAACTTCGGCTCGAAGCGGATCTCGTTGCGCGCGTCGATGCCGACGGCAAGCACCGTGCCGTTCGGCGCCACGCCGATCCCCGCGACGCAGCTCATCAGGCCCGGCACGTAGCTCGTCGACAGCGTGGCCGCGTCGACCACGGCGATGTCGTTGTCGACCACGTCCCACGTGACGAGACCCGTCCAGTTGCGGTTGTTGTCATCCATCCACTGGCCGAGCGCGTTCTTCCGCACGATGTGCGCGACGCGCGGCGGCAGCGGCTGGCCGGGCGTGCGCGGCGGATCGAACGCGGTGCCCGCGTTCGGCGGCGGATTCGCGCCCGCGTACGGGCTTGCGGGGCTGTTGACGGTGGCACGGGGAACGACCGTCGAGCGGTTGCCCGACTCGAAGATCGCGAGATACACCATTCGTCCGTCCGGACTCGTCGCGAGGGCGCGCGGCGACGCGCCTGCGATCGGCGTCGACGTCAGGGTGGGCGTGGCGGCCGCCGGATCGAAGGAGACGAGTCGCGACGACATCGCGAGCGAGACGAACGCGCGCGCGGGCTTCGTCGAGAACACGATGTCCGCGGGCTCGTCGCCCACGAGGATCGTCCGCGTGACGCGCATCGACGCGAGATCGACCACGCTCACCGAATCCGAGATCTGGTTCACCACCCACGCCTCGCCGCTCGACCGCGCGCGCACCGACACGGGATCGATGCCGACCGCGACCGAGCCGCGGCGCACGGGAACGCCGCCGACGAGATCGAACACCTCGAGCTGTCCGTCCGCGGTGTTGACCGCGAGCAGCGTCGCTCCGTCCGGGGTCACCTCGATCGGATGGGTCTGGGGCGACTCGAAGTTGGTGAAGTTCTGCGCCGCGGCGCGCGATGCGGCCGACGCCGCGACGGCGATCGCCGCGGCCGCGATGAACGCCGCGGCGGGCGAAGTCGATGTCGACCGGTGCGAATGGTCGGTGCGGTCGGCGGTCAGGCGGTCGGGCGCCGAGCGGGTGTCGGTCAGGCGGGTGTCAGACGTGTCGGCGGGACGGTGCATGAGGCGAGTTTGCACGATGCGCGGCGGCCGGGACGGAGAAACGCGGGATTTCGCGACGATGGTCGGCCCTCGCCGACGTCCGGGGAACCGGTTCGAGCGCCCGCACCCGCGCCCATGTCGGCGCTCAGGCGCCCGCGCCCCACGCTGCGAGCAGCGCGGAGAGATCGGCGGCGTTCACCACGCCATCTCCGGACAAGTCGGCCGGGATGGTTCCCGGAGCGCCCTGGTCACCCCACGCGTCGAGCAGGATGGCGAGATCGGCCGCCGCGACCATGCCGTCGCCGTCGAGGTCCGCGGGGTTTCCGACGCACGCATCCAGCGCACCGTCCCCATCGGCATCGAGCGTCGGATCGGCCGCGATCTCGAGAAGATCGGGGCGCCCGTCCGCATCGCAATCGGCGAACGTCGTCCACTCGAGCACCGCCGACCGCGAGGTCGTTCCCGCGTCCGGGCTCGGCAGCGCGTCGATCCACGTGCCGTCCGCGGCTCCGATCCCCTCGGGGGAGGAACTCCCCGAAAGCTGGAGCGCCGCGCGTACCGCCGCCGCCTGCGCGGGGCGCCCCGGTGCGAAACCGAATCCGTCGAATGCGCTCCCGTCGGCCCAACTCCAGCCGCCGAACGCGGGTCGCGCTCCCGAGAGCCACGGTCCGTCGCAGTCGAAGGCG
>JBIIYI010000391.1:0-3329 GCA_044346895.1 Phycisphaerales bacterium | reverse complement strand
CCTGCCGCACCCAAGCCTGCCGCACCCAAGCCTGCCGCACCCAAGCCTGCCGCACCCAAGCCTGCGTCGCCGACGCCCGCGGTGTCCGTCGCGGACGTGCGCGCACGCCTCCGGAGGCTCGCCGACGCGAAGACCCTCGCCGGCATGTCGCGCTACGGCATTCCCTCGGAGGGCGCGTTCGGCGTGCCCGTCGGAAAGATCCGCGCCTACGCGAAGGAACTCGGCTGCCGGCATGCGCTCGCCCTCGCGCTCTGGAAGACGGGGCAGTATGAGTCGCGCATGCTCGCGTGCTTCATCGCGGATCCCGGGCGCGTCACGCCGGCCGTGATGGACGCGTGGGCGAAGTCCTTCGACAGCTGGGCCGTCTGCGACACCGCGTGCTTCCACCTCTTCGACCGGACGCCGCATGCGTTCGCGAAGGTCGGGAAGTGGGCGCGCAGCCGCGACGAGTTCGTGAAGCGCGCGGCGTTCGCGCTCCTCGCGAGCGTCGCGCTGCACGACAAAGATGCTTCGGACGAGCCATTCATCGCATCGCTCACGCTCGTCGAGCGCGCGGCATCGGACGAGCGCAACTTCGTCAAGAAGGGCGTCAGCTGGGCGCTGCGCGCCGTCGGAAGGCGCCGCAGCGACGAACTTCGCGGGCGCGCGTTGACGCTTGCCGAACGCCTCGCGGAGGCCGCGGATCCCGCCGCGCGGTGGGTCGGGCGCGACGCGCTCCGGGATCTCTCCCGGGTTCGCGCACGCAAAACCGCGCGCGGATCCGCCACGCGGTCGCGGGCGAAGGCCTGCTAATCTTCCCGCCGCCCGCGTCGCGGGACTTCCCCGGAGAGCCGATCATGACCGCAGCCAGCAAGTGCCCGTTCGCGGGTGGATTCCTCAAGAACGTCGCACAGGGCACCTATCCCCGCGACTGGTGGCCGAACCAGATCAACCTGTCGCCGCTCAAGAGGAACTCGGAGAAGGGCGACCCGATGCGGTCGGGCTTCGCGGGATCGACCTTCGACTACGCGAAGGAGTTCAACTCCCTCGACCTCCTCGCCGTCGTCGCCGATCTCCGCGCGCTGATGACGTCGTCGCAGCCGTGGTGGCCCGCCGACTACGGCCACTACGGGCCGTTCTTCATCCGCATGGCGTGGCACAGCGCGGGCACCTACCGCATGACCGACGGCCGCGGTGGCGGCGGGGCGGGCATGCTCCGCTTCGCGCCGCTCGGCAGCTGGCCCGACAACGCGAACCTCGACAAGGCGCGGCGCCTGCTCTGGCCGATCAAGCAGAAGTACGGCCGGAAGATCTCGTGGGCGGACCTCATGATCCTCACGGGCAACGTCGCGCTCGAGTCGATGGGCTTCAGGACCTTCGGCTTCGCAGGCGGACGCGCGGACATGTGGGAGGCGGACGAGACCTACTGGGGCAGCGAGAAGGTCTGGCTCGGCGACGAGCGCTACGTCGGCGACCGCAACCTCGAGAGCCCGCTCGCCGCGGTGCAGATGGGCCTCATCTACGTGAATCCGGAGGGGCCGAACGGCAATCCCGACCCGATCGCGTCGGCGCGCGACATCCGCGAGACCTTCGGCCGCATGGCGATGAACGACGAGGAGACCGTCGCGCTCATCGCGGGCGGCCACACCTTCGGCAAGGCGCACGGCGCGGCCGATCCCTCGAAGTACGTCGGCGCCGAGCCGGAAGGCGCGCCGATCGAAGAGATGGGGCTCGGTTGGAAGAACTCCTTCGGCTCCGGGAATGGCGCCGCGACGATCACGAGCGGCCTCGAGGGCGCGTGGACGCCGAACCCGACCCAGTGGGACAACGGCTACTTCGACACGCTGTTCGGCCACGAATGGGAACTCACGAAGAGCCCGGCGGGTGCGCACCAGTGGAAGCCGAAGGGCGCCACGGTGACCGCGCCGGCCGCGCACGACCGCGCGAAGTCGGAGAGCGTGATGATGCTCACGACCGACCTCGCGCTGCGCATGGATCCCGCCTACGAGAAGATCTCGCGCAGGTTCCACAAGGATCCCGCGGCGTTCGCCGATGCGTTCGCGCGCGCGTGGTTCAAGCTCACGCACCGCGACATGGGGCCGCGCACGCGGTACCTCGGCGCGCTCGCGCCGAAGGAGGAGCTCGTCTGGCAGGATCCGGTGCCCGCCGTGTCGCATGAACTCGTGAACGCGCAGGACGTGGCGGCGCTCAAGGCGAAGGTGCTCGCGTCCGGCCTCGGCGTGTCGCAACTCGCGGTCACGGCGTGGGCGTCGGCCTCCACCTTCCGCGGCACCGACCGACGCGGCGGCGCGAACGGCGCGCGCATCCGCCTCGCGCCGCAGAAGGACTGGGCGGTCAACAATCCCGCGGGCCTCGCGATCGTGCTCGCCGCGCTCGAGAAGGTCCGCGCCGAGTTCAACGCGGGCGGCGGCAGGAAGCAGATCTCGCTCGCGGACATGATCGTCCTCGCGGGCTCTGCGGCGGTCGAGCAGGCTGCGAAGGATGCGGGCGTCTCGGTCACCGTGCCGTTCACGCCGGGGCGCACCGACGCGACGGCGGAGCAGACCGACGCTGCAAGTTTCAAGTATCTCGAGCCCGCCGCCGATGGCTTCCGCAACTACCTCGCGCACAAGCTGCCGCGGCGCGCGGAGCATCTCCTGATCGACAAGGCGGATCTCCTCACGCTCACGCCGCCCGAGATGACGGTGCTCGTCGGCGGCATGCGCGCGCTCGGCGCGAACTTCGATGGATCGCCGCTCGGCGTCCTGACGAAGCGGCCGGGCGTCCTGTCGACGGACTTCTTCACGAACATCCTCGACATCGCCACCGAGTGGACCCCGGCGTCGGCCGACGAGGAGATCTTCAACGGGCGCTGCCGCGCGACGGGTCAGGCGAAGTGGAGCGCGAGCCGCGTCGATCTCGCGTTCGGATCGAACTCGCAACTGCGCGCGCTCAGCGAGGTCTACGCCTCGAGCGATGCGAAGGAGAAGTTCGTCCACGACTTCGTCGCCGCCTGGACCAAGGTCATGAACCTCGACCGCTTCGACGTGGCCTGAGTCGAAGGGCTCGGAAGAGTCTCAGAGATCATCAAGCGCGCCCCGGTGACGAGCCGGGGCGCTTTGCTGCGGGTGGGGCACGCTGGCGTCCTTCCACCGCGGGCTTCGCTCCATCGCGACGCAGCGAGGGAGAGGTCGCTGGAAGCGCGGTCGGCGGCATGGCGGGCATCGGTCCTGTGCCCGCGGTCGCGCGGTATCTTTCCTCGTAAAGGGGGCGAAAGTCGATCCGGCCTCCCCACGAACCGCGGACACCACATGAGCGACCAACTTCCCATCGTCGGCGCGATCGAGGCA
>JBIIYI010000390.1:0-3331 GCA_044346895.1 Phycisphaerales bacterium | reverse complement strand
CTTCGGCGCGCGGCTCTCGGTGCTCGACACGGGCTGCTGCGGCATGGCGGGAAGCTTCGGCTACGCGGAGAAGCGCTACGAACTCTCGATGCGGATCGGCGAGGACCGGCTCTTCCCCGCCGTCCGGCACGCGGGCGACGCCGTCGTCTGCGCTCCCGGCACCAGTTGTCGCCACCAGATCCACGACGGGACCGCGCGCGACGCGCTGCATCCGGTCGATCTCGCCGCCCGCGCGCTCGGCGTCTGAGCCCGGCGAGGGTTCATCCGGGCGCGGGCGGCCCGCGCGGTTTGCTAGACTGCGCCCATGACCGGTGCGACCCAGCCCATCATCGACGAAGCGGCGCTGACCGACCTCTCGAACGCGCGCATCCTCCTCGTCGACGACAACCAGCAGAACCTCGAGCTGATGCTCGCCTACCTCGAGACGCTTCCATGCAGGCTCTCGACGGCACGCGACGGCGTCGAGGCGATCGAGGCGATCCAGCGCGAGCGCCCCGACCTCGTCCTCCTCGACGTCATGATGCCGAAGATGTCGGGGTTCGAGGTCTGCCGCAAGGTCAAGAGCGATCCGGCCACGCGCGACATGGTGGTGATCATGGTGACGGCGCTGCATGAACTCGGCGACCACGAGCGCGCCGTCGAGAGCGGCACCGACGACTTCCTCACGAAGCCGGTCAACAAGCTCGAACTGCTGACGCGCGTGAAGAGCCTGCTCCGCGTGGCGCTTCTCAAGCGGAAGCTCGCGGAACTGCTTTCCGGACGCTGAAGCGGTCCGGACGCACTCCACCCCTCGTCCACATTTCAAGTCGTGCCGTCGCCGTGGTCGATCCCAACCGCACGGAGGCCATCGCCGTGCTCGAGAAGAACCGGATCATCGACGACATCAACGCCCTCAACCCGTCCGCGGACCGCACCTGGCTCGAGTCGTTCAAGGTCGAGGAACTCGCCGACTATCTCGATCACCTCAAGATCGTGCTCGAGCCGGCGTCGAAGGCGCGCTGGGTGCGACGCGGCAACCTCGCGCCGATCGCCATGCGCGAATGCGCGTGAAGCCATACGCGAGTGCGTGTAGCCATGCGCGAGTGCGCGTGAGGCCATGCGCGTGAGGCCATGCGCGTGAGGCCATGCGCGTGAAGCGCCGCGCGGCGCGCCATTGATCGCCTCGCGAGCGGTTGCCGCACCGGAACCGCTCAAACTCCAGTCCACCGCACCGCAAGTCGCGAGCGCTAGGCGAACGTCGGCGCGTCCGGTCCGCGCTCCTCCGCGAGCGTGACGTCGATGTCGTCGTCGAGGTCGTCCTGTCGGACGCGCACGCGGCCCTGCCGGACGAGTTCGAGGAGCGCGAGGAAGAGGCCGATGCGCTCGCCGTGGGTTCGGCCTTCGAACACGCTCCCGAGCGTCAGGCGGTGCGCATCGATGCGCGTCAGCCGATCGACGAGATCCTCCTGATGGAGCGAGATGGGCGTGTCGTCGTACTCGACCTTGTGGTCGCCCATCCTCGTGAGATCGATCGAGGCGGCGATCCGCTCGAACGCGGCGAAGAGGTCGCCGAGGTGGAGGTCCTCCAGTTCGAAGTCCTCCGTCTCGGCTTCCGCGCCCTCCGCCTCGTCGGCCTGACCCGGTCGCGCACGCGCCGCCGCGCGCTCGGCGAAGTCGCGCCGGCGGGCCTCGAGCACCTCGGCCGCCGTCCGGAACTTCTGGTACGCGAGCAGCTGTCGGATGAGCTCGGCGCGCGGATCCTCGCCCTGCGTCGCCGGAGCGCCGGGGTCGCCGGCATCCTCGGGCAGGGGAGCCGGGGCAAGCGAGCGCGACTTGATCTCGACCAGCGTCGCCGCCATCACGAGGAACTCGCCGGCGACGTCGATGTCGACGCGCGAGAGATGGCGCACGTACTCGAGGTACTGGTCGGTCAGCGTGTGGATCGGGATGTCGTGGATGTCGACCTCGGCCCTTCGCACGAGGAAGAGGAGAAGGTCGAGCGGCCCTTGGAAGGCCGGGAGGCGGACGAGCCAGTCGTTCTGCGACATCGCCCGTAACCTACCAAGTTGCCTCGCGTGATTCCCGCAGTTCTTGCGCGATTCGCCGGGCATTACACTAGCCGCATGGCCGACGCCGCGACCGCAGCCCTCGATCCGCACATCCGCTCGAACGAGCGGGCGTTCCTGCGCGAGGTGCTCGCGACCGAGGCGGGCGCGGTGACGAGATTCGCCGCGCGGATCGCGGCCGGCGAGGAGACGGGCATCCATGCGGCGCTCGATCTCTTCGAGGCGTGCAAGGGCCACGTGGTCGTGAGCGGCATGGGGAAGTCGGGCCTCGTCGGAGCCAAGATCTCGGCGACCCTCTCGAGCCTCGGCCAGCCATCGCATTTCGTCCATCCGGCAGAGGCCGTTCACGGCGACCTCGGCGCGATCCGGCCCGACGACGTGGTGCTGCTCCTCTCCTGGTCCGGCGAGACGCAGGAGGTGGTCGCCCTCGCGTCCATCCTCCGGATGGACGGGATCCCGACCGTCGGCATGTCGGGCAAGGCGAAGTCGAGCCTCGCCCGCGCCTCGTCGGTCCACGTCGATCTCGGCGACCTCACGGAGGCCTGCCCGCTCAACCTCGCGCCCACTGCGTCGACGACGCTCACGCTGGCGGTCGGCGACGCGCTCGCCCTCGCCCTTGCGCAGCGGCGCGACTTCGGCAAGGACGACTTCCACAAGCATCACCCGGGCGGCATGCTCGGCGCGGGCCTGCGCCCGGTCACCGAAGTCCTGCGCTTCCGCGTCGGCCAGAACCTCGCGGCCGTCTCGGACACCTCCACCGTGCGCGATGCGCTCCGCGCCGCCGGCGAAGGCCGACGCGCGGGCGCGATCGTGCTGGTCGACTCGGGCGGGCGCCTGAGCGGGATCTTCACCGACGGCGACCTGCGTCGCCACGTGAACGGCGGAACCCTCGCGGTGCTCGATGCGCCGATCGCGGGCGTGATGACGCGACACCCGACGACGCTGACGGTCGACTCGCTCGTCCGCGACGCGGTGCAGCTCGTGCAGGAACGGCGGCTCGACGAGATTCCGGTCGTCGACCGCGACGGGAAGCCCGTCGGGCTCGTCGACGTGCAGGACCTGATCGCGATGCGGGTCGTGCGGGAGTAGCGGCACGCCGGCCGATCGGAGCGGATCCGCGGGAAATGCGTGCGACGTGGTATCTCAAGCGGCGCTCGCCGCCCTCCCTGCGGTGGTCGGCGCCGGGACCGTCGCGGGAGCCGCACCTATGCGCAGTGAACGAAGGAGATCCCAATGCAATCCAGTTCCAAGTTCCACCGATCGTGCCGCTCGACCGCATCGAGCGG
>JBIIYI010000043.1:0-11553 GCA_044346895.1 Phycisphaerales bacterium | reverse complement strand
CCGCCGATTCCCATCATCCTCGCGATCCCCCTCCTCGCGATCCCCCTCGTCGCGATCCCCCTCGTCGCGATCCCGATCGCGATCCTGATCGTGCTCGCGCGCGCGGCCCTTCGCGTCGTCTCGCGACGCATCCTGCGGCGCCGCCGCCGCGAGCAACGCGCACGTCGCGCCGACCGCACCCGCCACCGCGATTCCCCGCGCAAGCCCGAACTCGTCCGCCAGCTTCATGAGACTCATCCCTCGCTCCGTTCTGCGGTCATGCCGCGTTCCGCGACTCCACCGGTGCCGCACGACTCCTCGCGCGACGCGCGAACCGGAGCCGACGACCCGATCTGGACATCCGGCGGAACGCTACGCGGCGCACGCCGAAAGACAAACGCGGGCGGCCCGTTCGGGCCACCCGCGTCGCGATCGGTGCGGTTTCCCCGCGCACGGTTCCGCGAGGCGCCTACGCCTGCGCGAGACCCTCGCGGATCGCGAATCGCATGAGATCGGCGCGCGTCTCCATGCGGAGCTTCTTGAGGATGCGCTCCTGATGGCCGTCGACGGTCTTCGGGCTGCGCGCGAGTTCCTCGCCGATCTCGCCGCGCGAGAGCCCCTTGCCGATCAGCCGGAGCACCTCGAGCTCGCGCTGGGTGAGCGAGTCGAGGAGCGTCGCCGGCGGCCCGGCTGGCGCCGATCCGCGCGGTGTGGGAACGCCGAGCCGGGTTCCCCGCGACTTCGGCTGCTGGCAGCGCGCCTTCACCTTCGAGCCCATCACGAACGTGCCCTCGGCGCAGCGTGCGACGCGCTTGAGTCCCTCGACGATCTCCTCGAGTTCGTCGCCCTTCGCGAAGTATCCCGAGGCACCGACGCGGTAGGCGGAGGCGAGGAACCCGTCGCGGATGTGCGCGCTGAGGAACACGAAGCGGACGCCCGGATGGAGGTGGTGCAGCCGATCCGCGATCTCGAAGACGTCGGGTCCGGGCATCTCGATGTCGAACACGACCACATCCGGCCGGTGCTCCGCGACCGCCTCGATCGCGTGCTCCGCGCTGTCGAGGCTTGCGACGCAGCGCAACTGGCCGTCGATCCCGAACTGCGCCTTCAGGCCCTCGACGAGGACGACGTGATCGTCCACGCAGAGGACGCGGACGGGGGCCTTCGATGCGTCGCGTGCAAGCGCGCCCGATGGCGGAGCATCCGCCGCGCGGCGACGCGCGATGACCCGAGGAGCGTCGGAGGTCGGTGGCTGGAGTTCCGTCGTGGCTCCGCGAGCGTGCAGGGGAGCAATCGTTGATTCCCACATGTGATTCGACCTTTCTGATTCAATTCCCGATGCCGATCCCGATGCCGACGCGCTGCCGCACCGCTTGCATCGCCGGATCGTTCCGATCCTCCGCTCCGGACCACGCGCCCGAAGCGGAAACAGGTTCTACGCACGAGCATCCTTCGACGCTGCTCCGGTGTAGACCCCGTTCGCCTGCGTCGCATCCCGCTCTTCTCTTCGATTCCACCCGAGCGCGCGATCGATCGCGCGCTCGATCTCCCCGAGATCGCAGGCATCCGGGACGATGTTCGCGTCCTCCGGCAGCCGAGCCCCGCCGAACGCGGCCTTCGGATCGCCGATGACGACGATCTGCCCGACGGGACGCTCGCGGAGCCAGTGCGCGAGCACGCGCGCATCGATGGTGCCGGATCCCACCACGCAGAGCGCGCAGTCGGCGTGATGCAACTCGTGCACCGCGACGAGGCCGCGGCCTGCGAGAATCGTCTCGACGACCGCGCACGTCCGCGCGTCGAGTCCCTGGACCAGCGCCTTCATGCGCGTGTCCGCCGACGCATCGGCCGGCACCTCGCGTCCGCCGAAGAGGAGCGCCGGGAAACGAAGCCGAATCGTCGTACCCTCGTGCGGGATCGAGTCGATCTCGACGCTCCCCCCCGCCCGTTCCATCACGTTGCGGATGAGCGGCAATCCGAGTCCGGTCCCGAGTCCGCGCGTCTTGGTGGTGAAGAAGAGCTCGAGCGCGCGGCGTCGCACCTCGGGCGTCATGCCGACGCCGTTGTCGCGCACCTCGAGCAGCACCTCCTGCCCGATCTCACCGCATCCCCCGCCGGATCCGTCTCGGGATCCCACTCCGGCCCCCTCTCCCCGACGCGCGATCAGCCACACCCGGCAATCGTTCCGCTCCCGCGTGATCGGCATCGCCTCCCGCGCGTTGACGAGGAGATTGAGCACCGCCCGCGTCAATGCGTGCGGCGGCGCGGGAATCGGCGGCAGGCCCGCCTCGATCGCGACTTCGAGCGTCGCCGCGCGATGGAGCGACTTCGAGAGGAGCGGTCCCGTCTGCCTCCACCAGCCCTCGATGTCGGTCGACGCCGAACCATCCGCCTCCGCGTCGGGATCCATCGCCAGGTAGTGGAGCGAATCGGCCAGGTGCTGCAGATATGAGATGCCGCCGCGCAGTTCGGAGATGTGCGCGCGTCGACGGACCGCATCGGAGCGCTCCGCCCGATGCTCGAGCGCATTCACGTGCGCGCGGATCGGCAGGAGCACGTTGTTCATGTCGTGCCCGAGCCCGGCGGCCAGCGTACCGATCATGGCGAGACGATCGGCCTCGCGCAGGCGGTTGTCGGCGATCCGCCGCTCCGAGACATCCCGGATGACCAGGACGCGCGCCGAACCTCCGGCCACGCGACTCACCGAGCATTCGACCGCGAACCGCTCGCCGTCCCGCCGAAGCCCCTCCATCTCGCGGAGGAAGCCGTCCGGGCGCCGAAGGACGTCGGCCGAGATCGCGCGCGCGAACCCCGGCAGGATCCGCGAGACCGACTGCCCAACGAGCGCACCGCGTGCGAACACGAACATCCGGTGCGCGGCCGGGTTCGCGGCGCAGATCGCAACGTGATCGTCGATGAGCAGCATCGCGTCGAATGCGCCGTCGACGACGGCCTGCAGCTTCGCGTTCGCGGCATCGGCCCGCCGCCGCGTGCGAATGTGGTCGACCGTCAGCATCATCCGGCCGATCAGGTAGCGCGCGGCGATCAGTACCCGAGGCGGAGGACGGTCCGCAGGGCCGAAGAGGAATCGGACGGATCCGAAGTCGTCGTTCCCCCGACGAAGCGGGTAGCAGACGCAGGAACGGAAACCGGAGGCCTCGAGGAGCCCCGAAAGCAGGGTGCCCTCGACGCCGTGCTCGTCGGCGAGTGCGTGTGGCGAGGGAGTCTCGGACGACGATGTGCATCTTTCGCCGGCCTCGCGGAGAAAGGTGCCGGCGAGCGAGGGATCGACGTGCACCGCGATCATCGTCTCCGTGGCGGCACCCTGGACCTCGTCGGCATCGAGCGCCGCGATCGCGGCGCGCGCACCGATCCACTGGCGGACGATGTCGATCGAAGCCTTCATGAACTCGATGACGTCGTCGATGCTCTCCGCGTGGGCGAATCTCTCGAGAACCGCGCCATCCATCTCGACGGCCTGACCGGAGGCGCGGAGGTCGGGTCGAGGCTCGCGCGTGGGCTCCGCGAAATCCACCGCACGCCGCACGGTCGGCGATGCCGCGACGTCCGGCGCCCGGTCGGTCCGGAGCGCGCCTCCCGATGCGGTTGCCTCCGTCGTCGCTTCTCGGCCCACCGCCTCGAGCGACGCACGCTCGGACCGAGTCGAAGACTGTGGATCGCGGGCGTCGTTCCCGACGTCCTCCGCGCGCCGGGGCGCGCGACGCTTCGTCTGCCGAGAATCCGGCTTGGAGACCTTTTCCACCATGAAAGGCAACATACGGCATCCCGTGGACGGCCTGTTTTGTCACGTCTAGGGAAATCTCCTCAGTTTTATATCGCTTGCGCGGCGCGCCTTCGCGCATCTTTTCCTCTGTCGATCCCCACCCGCCTGTCCAGAATGAGGGAAGAGCGCGTCGAACCGCCCGCTTCGGCGGGTTTCGGCGCGTCCAGCTCGACTCGGCCGGGAAGCGGCGAGTTCCGGCCAGCCATGTCTCGAATCCCCGAACAACACACCTCCGGCGCCGCGTCTCGCGTCCCCGCACGACGTGGGTTCCTCGTCGTGCCACTGTACGGGCCCGAACTGGCATTCGATGCCCGGGAGGCGGTGATCGATGCGATCGCGCGCGAACTCGCCCGTCGATGCGGCGGGAACGCCGTGCTCAACCGCCTCGAGGCGGCGGCGCATCTCGATCGGATGCTGGATGGATTCGGGACATCCGACTGGGACCATCGATCGACGGCTGGATGCGGATGGGATGAACACGCGACCCGAGGGAGGGCCGAACGATGAGCGATGGGTTCAAGAACGATGAGATCAACCACAATGAGATCAAGCACGTTGAATTCAAGCACGTTGAATTCAAGCACGAGACGCACGACGCGATGGAGGACGCGATGGAGGACGCGATGACCGACATGAACGGACGGAGCACGATCGCCATCGACGCGGGCGCCGCGGATGCGGACCGGAGCCGGGGAGGTGCGCACGTGGGGGTGCGCATCGACGAGCGCACCATCGCGAACGAGCGGCTCGCGCACTGGGCCGCGTCCGGGCAGGCGCCGCTGCGCGTGGCCACGACCGACGCCCGTCTCGCGACGCTCTACGCGGGGACGGTCGATGCGCGCGGAAGGCTTCATCTCTCGCACATCGATGCGTTGCGCTCGCCCTGGGAGGGATTCCACGAGATCCACCGCGCGACGGCGCTCGGACGCGGACCGAGCGCGAGCGCCGCGCAGCGTCCGGCCTCGACCGGCCACGAACCGGAGGAGATGGAGCGCCGGTTCGCGCGGATGGTCGCCGACTGGCTGCACGAGGCGCGCGACACCGCCCCGACCGAGCCGTTCGCCGTCTTCGCCGCGCCCCGCTTCCTCGGCCATCTGCGCGAAGCGCTCGGCCCGCTCGACGACGGCATCGCCCTCTATCGAGGCGAGTTCACAGGACTCCGCATGAACGAGCTGGCCGCGCATCCGACCGTCCGGCTTCTCGTCTCGGCGATGCGCGCGGAGTCGCGCCGCGCGACCGATGCGGGGGTGAGGCGATGACGGCCCTTCCCGAGGCGCGGCGGACGATGGTGGAGCGGCAGATCCGGGCGCGCGGCGTGGCCGATCGGCGCGTGCTCGACGCCATGCGCGAGGTGCCGCGCGAGCGCTTCGTGCCATCGCGCCTCGTGGATCTCGCCTACGAGGACGCGCCGCTTCCGATCGAGGAGGGGCAGACCATCTCGCAGCCCTACATCGTGGGACTCATGCTCGAGGCTGCGCGCATCAAGCCGACCGACCGCGTGCTCGAGGTCGGCGCGGGAAGTGGCTATGTCGCGGCGCTCCTCGGAAGGCTCGCGAAGGAGGCCGTCGCGATCGAACGGCATGCGTCGCTTGCCGCGCTGGCGGCGGCGCATGTGGAGGCGGTCGGCGCCTCGAACGTGAGCATCCGTCAGGGCGATGGAACGCTCGGCGCGCCCGACAAGGCTCCGTTCGATGCGATCATCGTCTCCGCCGGTGCACCCGAGGTGCCGCCGACGCTTCTCGCCCAGCTCGCGCCGGGCGGCAGGCTCGTGATTCCGGTCGGGCACGACGTCCGCTCGCAGGAACTGGTCGTCGTCGAGCGCACCGGCGAACACCACTACGACCGCCGATCGCTCGGCCACGTCCAGTTCGTGCCGCTCATCGGAAGCGAGGGCTGGGCCGCGGGCGGCGCGCAGGTCGGACAGCATCGTGCGGCCCCGGGCATCCGCATCGGCGCCCGCGACCGGGAGAAGACCGTGCGCGCCATCGCGGACGGCTGCGAGCCGTTCGGCGGCATCGACGAGGCGCCGCTCGACGCCCTCATCGCCAGGATCGGACAGGCGCGCATCGTCCTGATCGGCGAGAGCACGCACGGGACGAGCGAGTTCTACCGTCTCCGCGCGCGGATCACCTCGGCGCTCATCGCCCGTGCGGGTTTCCGCGTGGTCGCGATCGAGGCCGACTGGCCCGACACCGCCGCGGTCGACCGCATGGTTCGCAAGCGCCCCGCGGGCGTCCTGCGCGAGCCGATGTTCTCGAGGTTCCCGACCTGGATGTGGCGGAACCGCGACATGCGCGACTTCGTCGGCTGGCTGGCGCGCCGCAACGAGACCCTCGCGCCCGCGGCGAAGACCAGCCTGCACGGGCTCGACGTCTACGGCCTCAACAACTCGATCGGCGCGGTGATCGACTACCTCGCGCGCGTGGATCCCTTCGCGGCCGAGCAGGCGCGCGAGCGCTACGCGTGCTTCTCCCCGTGGGAGCGCGATCCGACGACGTGGGGACGCGCCGCGATCTCCGGCCTCGCGCCATCGTGCGAGACGGAGGTCGTCTCGACGCTCCGGCTGCTGCTCGAGGAGCGGCTGCGCTACGAGCGGGACGACGGAGACGCGTTCTTCGACGCGGCCCGCGCGGCCACGGTCGTCAGCGAGGCGGAGAAGTACTACCGCTCGATGTACCGGAGCAACCGCGAGTCGTGGAACCTGCGCGACCGGCACATGTTCGAGACGCTGCTCGCCCTGCTCGAGCATCGCGGACCCGGCGCGCGGGCGGTGGTCTGGGCGCACAACTCGCACGTCGGCAACGCCTCGGCGACCGAGATGGGCGCGCACGGCGAGTTCAACATCGGCCAGCTCGTGCGCGAGCGGTTCGGAAACCAGGCGTACCTGATCGGCTTCGGCACCGACCGCGGCACGGTGGCCGCGGCGTCGAACTGGGACACGCCGATGCAGAAGTTCGAGGTGCGACCCGCGCACGAGGACAGCTACGAGCACCTGATGCACGCGGCCTGCCGACTTCTCCCGGAGTCGTCGAAGGCGTTCTTCCTCCCGCTGCGACATGCGCACTCCGCGCAGGTGCGGCAGGAACTGATGCATCCGCGGCTCGAACGGGCGATCGGCGTGGTCTACCGACCCGAGACCGAACTGGTCAGCCACTACTTCGAGGCGACGCTTCCCATTCAGTTCGACGAGTTCATCTGGATCGACGAGACGCACGCCGTCGAGCAGGCCGATCTCCCGCTGACGGCGGCGGAGACACCCGCACCCGCCACGCGGCCCGCCGGCGCGGAGATCCCGGACAGCGAAACGACCGTCGCCGACACGTATCCCTTCGGACTGTGAACCACACCGAGGGCGAGCTTGCGACCGGCTGGGGCGACGGGCTTCGCGCGTGCTTCAGGAACGCGGGCTCGGAGCATCCCGAAGATCGGAACCTCACGCGACGCGAACGAACGACGGGGCCCCGAACGGGCCCCGTCGTTCGTTCGCGCCACTCCCGTGCGATCGTGCTGCTGCCGAAGACACGCCTTCCACCGCTCCCGCGTGCGATCGGAGATCACCGCCGAACTCCGCACGACGCCGATTCCCCGCCGGTCGCGTCGAGCGCTGGCGACGCGCGCTTCGGAGCAACTTGCGCCGTCCACGCAGGATCGAACCGCGCCTCGCCTCCACGACCGACCCCCGCATCCCGCCTGCGGCGACGACGTCGCCCGACGCTCCGCGCACGCCCGTTCAGGCCTCCGTCCGCGCACGCGGACGGTCGCGGTACGCGGAATCCGCCACGACCGAAAAACACGCGCGCCAGCCGCATGGCTGGCGCGCGTGCCCCTTCCTCCCGAGCGGAGGATCGAATGCAGACCTACCGCGAACCCGCCGTCGCCGGCTCAAGGGCGCTGCGGTTGAGCGTCTCCGCGAGTCGCGTGAGCGCCTCGTCGAAACGACGCTCCTCCGTCAGCGTCTTCATGAGTTCCGCCGCCGCGGTCTGGTGACCGAGCAGATTCGTCCAGGTGCGGACGCAGCCGTACCCGGCGATCTCGTCGTGCTCGAGGCGCTGGATCGTCGCGATGATCGCGGCGTCGCGCACCTGCGGGTCCATCCGCGACTTCGTCGCCGTCGAGGCGCAGTCGTCGAGAATGCCCTTCGACCCGTGCGTCTCCGACTTCCTCGGCTTGGTGCCGATCTCGCCGAACACGCGATCGAGCCGCGAGATGTGCACCTTCGTCTCCGCGAGATGCCCGCGGATCGCCTCCGCGAGCTTCGACGACGCGGCGGCGTCGGCGAGCTTCGGAAGCACCGACTCCGAATGGACCTCGGATGCGTACAACTCGTTGAGCTGCGCGACCAGGAGGTCCCGCAGCGAGTGCATCGGTTGCGATGCGATGGTGACCGTCATGCCTTCTCCTTCCCGGGGCGCCTGCCCCGTCGGATTCTTCCAAACGATTCCGCCCGCCGATCCCGAATCCCGCTCAGCCCGGCACCGTGACGCGACGCGCCGTCGGCTTGACCTCGACGCGCCGCGCGCGCAGGCCGGGCTTCTTGCTGAGGCGGATGGTGACGACCCCGTCGGCGAAGTCCGCGTTCACACGGTCGGGGTCGATCGACTCGGGCAGCTCGACCATGCGCCGGAACGCGCCGAAGCGGCGCTCGCAGCGGTACGAGTTCTCGCCCTCGAACTCCTCCTTCTCGTCCTTCTTGCCGGCGATGCTGAGGTTGGTGCCCTCGATCGTGACGTCGAGATCGCGCGGCGAGACGCCAGGCACCTCGACGCGCACGGTGACCTCGTCGTCGGTCTCGCCGATGTCGACCGGCGGCGCGAAGCCCTCGAGCCGGGTCGGCGGCGCGAGGCTCTCGAGGCGGGAGAGGATCGGGAAGGCCTCCGAGCGCGTGGTCGACGCGGGAAGGCCGAATCCCGCGAAGGGACCCATGTTCCCGAACGGAGTCATCGAGGTTCCGAAGAAACGGCCGAGGTTGCGATCGAGTTCGTCGCGGGTGCGGACGAACTCCTCGAGGAGCGGGTGACGGTTCCAGAGTGACAGGTTCATGTCGTTCCTTTCATCTTTCATGCTGATCGCTGCGAACGTCCCGACCGACGCCGCGGAACGCTCCGCAGGCCGTCGTCGTGGACCGGATGGATGACGGATGGATGACGGATGGCCGGCGACGCCGGCCTCACTCGTATGGATCGACCGTGAGGCGGTCGTCGACGCGGCGCACGCCGGGTGCGAAACCGACGACGCGGTCGACGGCGTTCTTCTCGGCCCACGAGCGGAGCCTGCCGGTGAGCGTGACCACGCCGTCCTTGACGCTGATCGCGATGCGGCGCGCCTCGCGCTCGGCCTGCCGCTGCAGCGCCTCCTCGATCTCGTTCTTGATCTTGAGCGGATCGAGGGGCTTCGCGGTGACCGTGAGCTGATTGATGACGCCGCGCACGCCCGTCAGCCCGCGCACCGCGCGCTCGGCGTCCGCGCGCTGCGACCACGTGGCCACCCCACCCTCGAGGGTGACGATCCCCATCGAGACGGTCGAGCGGATGTCCTTGTCGGGCACGAACGCATCCCACTCGAGCGCCTGACGCACCGCGCGCGCGATCTCGGTGTCGGTGCGGGCACCGATGCCCGCGACCTTCACCTGCATCTCGTCGACGACATCGAGCACCCCCATCACCCGATGCGCCGCCTCGCGCGCCGCGATCTTCTTCGCGTAGACGTCCACGGTGCCGACGAGCGTCACGACGCCGTCGCGCACCTGGACGCCGACCTCGGTCTCATGGACCCTCGAATCCCACTTCAGTTCGCTGATGACGTCGCTCTTGATCTGCGCGTCGCTCTTCATCGTCACCGTCGGCATCACGCCCTCCTTTGCTGGCCCATGTCCAATGCTCGCTCCGAACACGTCGTCCGGAATGCATCGATCATGGCCGGTCCCCGCCTCGAGACCACGGGAACGATTGCGCGATCGCCGCGCGGCGACCGCGGGGATCACGCGATGATCGCGACCTTCGGTCCGGGGACCGCGGAACGCGCGAGTCCGCTCGTCAGCACGGCGCAGCGCGCGCGATGCACGATGCCCTCCGCGGTGCTTCCGAGGAGGACGCGCTCGAACGCGCGGCGATGCCGCCGACCGGACACGACGAGATCCGCGCGCGCCGCCGTCGCGTGCGCGAGCACCGCGCGCGCGGGCTCGCCGCGCACGAGGAACGCCTCCGCTGCGAATCCGCGCATGCGAAGCCGCGCGGCGACCTCCTCGAGCTCGCCGCACCTGCGCCGCTCGAACTCGTCGGTGAAGGCCGTGCGCAGGAGCGGCGCATCGGTCCCCTCGGTCCAGTCGAGTTCGGGCAGCGCGTGCACGAGTTCGACGAGGACGCCGCCCGCGCGCGGCGCGAAGAGCTCGACGAACGCGCCGAGCGCCTCGCCGCCCTCCTGGTCGAAGCCGTACGCGACCACGACGCGCATGCGCCCTGCGGGTTCGTCGCGCTCGTGCGTCACGATCACCGGCCCGTCGACGCGACGCAGGACCGCATCCGCGACGCTGCCGAGGATGGCCCGGCGCAATGCGGACAAGCCGCGATCGCCGAGTGCGACCAGCGCCTCGACGCCCTCCGCGCGCGCCTCGCGCACCGCGATCTCGACGAGATCGACGGGCGCGCCGGTCGCGGCCTTCGCATCGACCGCGATCCCGCGGCGCCGGAGCGGAGCGGCCAGGTCCTCGAGCCGCGACGACGCGGCATCGACGAGCGCCTGCTGCGCCGGCGCGACCTCCTCGAGCGCCGGCGCCGGCACCGCGTGCAGCAGGCGGATGCGCCGCGACGTCCCGGCGACGATCGATTCGGCGAACGCGAGCGCCGCGAGCGATGCGCGAGAGAAGTCCATTGGGACGATCACGACGCCGATCTCGCGCCGCTCGAAATCCGCGATGCCGCCGTCCCTGCCCTTCGACCGATGGTGATGCGCGCTCGTCATGTCGTTGCGACCTCCCTCGTACCCGCGCGCGTTGCCGGCCGGACGCCGTCCGACGAAACCCAGCCTCGCGCGTGCGGGCGACGGAGGCATCGAACGCGTCCGATCCGCCCGGCAGGACGAGGATCGTTCCGCGACTCGCCCACCGAGCGGACGGCACGACCCGCGTTGGTGCGGCGTCTCCCGCGGGTTCAAGCACGCTTCCCGACTGGACCCGGCGGGCGCGCGCGCTTTCATCCCGCTCCGCGCGGAAGGACGGTTCACCCGTTGGCGAGCCGACGCGCGGGGCAACCGCCCGCGATTCGACCGCGGGCCAACGAGAAGGGAAGCGACGCATGCACCGCTACGCCGAACGCACGGGCACCGAGACGGGCGATGGAATCTCCTCGGAGGTCGGGAACCTCGAGCGCGAGCTCGACCGGATCAAGTCGGATCTGCGCCAGTTGCGCAGCGACATCGCGAATCTCGGCGTGGACGCGGCGCGCGCCGCGCGCACGACCGCGGGCGAGGCCGCACGCGCAGCGCAGGAGCGCGGACGCGCCGCCGCGGAGTTCGCCGAGGGCGGCATCACTTCGCATCCGTTCCTCGCGGTGACGTCCGCGTTCGTCGCGGGCGCGCTGCTCGGCCTCAAGTTCGGCGGCATGGGTGGCGCCGGCATGCGCACGGGGCCGAAGGAATGAGCGTCCAGACGATGGCGCGCTTCCTGACCCTCGCGGCGGAACTCGCGGAGGTCGAGGGACGGAGACTGCGCGCGGAGAGCGCGACTTTCGCATGGCGGCTCCTGCGGGGACTCGCGCTCGCCGCGGTCACGGCGGCGCTCCTCCTCCTCGGCGCGG
>JBIIYI010000063.1:0-10285 GCA_044346895.1 Phycisphaerales bacterium | reverse complement strand
GGACGAAGACGCTTGCCGCGGGGTTTGCATGGCGCGAGGATAGCGCCACCCCCGGCAGTGCAAACCCGGCAGTGCACGGCACATGCCATGCAGTGCCTGGCACTGGGTGGCACGTGCCGTGCACTGGCCGCACCGACCGATCGGAGCAACCATGTCGGACTTGATCCTCGCACTCCCGGACTGGTTGCCGATGCTGCTGACGAACGTGGCGGCACTGTTCGTCGGCCTCGCGCTCTTCCTGCTCGGCTTCGGCCTCGGCGGGCGCCGCGACGGACTCGACGTCCGCTGCCGGCGCTGCCGGCATCAGTACGCCTTCGGTCAGCCGATCCCCGCGAACTGCAGCGAGTGTGGCGCTGCGACTTCCAGCCGCGGCGCGCTCGCGCTCGGCGTCTGGCGCCCGCGCTGGCGGGTGATCGCGGCGGCGCTCGCGAGCTTCCTGCTCGCGCCCGCCGCGGTGTTCATCGCCACCTCCATCCCCGGCTGGAAGGACGCCGCGACAAAGGCCGGCGGGATCGATGCCGCCATCGACGCGGCCATCGCAAACCCGCAGCACATGGAGTTCGAGCAGCTGCATGCATTCCTGCAGTCGGATGACGGAAGCCCGACCGACGACGCATGGCTCCGCTTCGCGGAACGCGTCGAGCGCGAGCCGACCGTCAGGACGCTTGCGCCGCAGTATCTCGATCATGTCGCGCAGTGGCACGCCAACCCCTCGCGGCCGCCGACGGCATCGGACGGCACGCTCGAATCCGTCGGGCGCGCGATCGCGCGCGCACTCCGCACCGATCCCTCCATGGCGGCGAAATTCCCCCGGATGTACCGGATGGATGGATTCCCGGCGGTCGTGCTCGACGCGATCGTCGCCGATCCGGAAGCCATGCGCGCATTCCTGCGAGGTCCGGTCATCGAGTCGAGGTTCCTCCCGCGGACGCTGGGGAACGACATTCGCGTCCGCCTCGTGCACGATGGCATCGAGTGCCTGAAGCGGCAGTTCGTGTTCCTCTCGAGCGAGATCACGTACGGCCGCCGCGACGGCACCTCCAGGCCGCTCGAGGTGCCTCAGGCGCGCGGGCTCGCACTCGCGGGCCGTCGGGAGCTCGACCCGACCTTCGGCACCGAGATCGCGCTGGAAGCCGCGCTCGCCGATCCCGAGTGGGACGGGACCATACGGATCGACGCGCGCGTCGGACACGCGGGCGGCGGGAAGTTCAGCCAGCGCTCGGGTGGCGTCGATTCGAGCATGCTCGAGGGGATCGTGGACCACTCGTGGGAAATCCGCGTCGAACGAATCGATCCCTCGAAGATCCGCGCGTCTCCCGTGAACGAGCCGTTTGCGAACGAGTCGGTGCGCAATGCGCTCGATCGTCTCGCGGTCCGGTGCGATGCGGCCGCGGACGGAACGCCAAGGGCTGGATTCGACTTCGACGACTTCGGAACGATCAACGGCGTGTGGGTCGAACTATCTGCGGCGATCGAGCAGGAAGGGCGAACCTGGCCGGTGGTCCGGGGCGCTTCCAACCCGCTCGAAGGCTTTGAGATCGGACGACCATTCGCGCTGGTCCTCCAGGGCGTCCCGCCGAAGGTCGTTCGAAGTACGGAGGACTTCGGCTACCTCGCGGGACGCTGGACGGCGAAGTTCGATGGAAACCGTCGCACGCCCGTCGAGGTCGTCCACACCGCGAGCCCTGACGCCGAAGCGGCTCCGGCAAGATCGACCGGGGGCGGACACTCCGACCGAGGTCGGGATCGGGTGGTTCCGGGAGCATCGGTCGGTCCGAAGCGGCCGATCGGCACGAGATAGGTGTCAGGCAGTGCACGGCATGTGCCGCCCAGTGCCAGGCACTGGATGGCATGTGCCGTGCACCGTCAGGGCGCGCGGCGCGTGAAGACGAACGCGCCATGCTTGTTGCCGACGACGACGTCCGTCCATCCGTCGCCGTCGAGGTCACCCGTCCAGAGCTGCGTGCCCACGCCGCTGTCGTCGTCGATGCGGTGCTGCACGAAGCGCGCGCCGCCCGGCGCTCCGGCATCGCGAACGAGCTCGAACCACGCGAGGATCGGCGGCGCCATCGGATCCTCGTCACCCATCGGACCATGCGCCCAACGACGCTTGCCCGTGACGATGTCGGGCAGCCCGTCGCCGTTCATGTCCGCGATGCGAAGGGCGTGCAGCTGGCTGAATCCGCCGATGACGCCGCCGATGACGCCATCGCGCGGCGCATCGTCGGCGACATTCTCCGCCGCCGTGCGACCGAGGATGGCGCGCTCCGTGAACGTTCCATCCGCGTTCTGCTCGAACCACGAGAGCCCGTAGCCGTGCGCCTTGATGCTCGTCACGACATCGGCGCGTCCGTCGCCATTCACGTCGAGCGCGTACATCTGCGCACCGCCTTCGCCAAAGTCCGCCGGGTGGAACTTCCACGGCGCGTCGGCTGCTTGATTTGCATCAACTGCATCGGCTGACGCTTTCGACGCAATCGGCTGTTCGTACCAACCGCCACTCGTGAGGATGTCCACCCGGCCATCGCCATTCACATCGCCAGCGCCGTACCCATGCGTGTACTTGTGAATCGCGCGATCATTCTCCGACGACTTCGCCGTGATCGCGCGGAAACGCGCTTTCTCAAGCGGTTTCTTCCAATCAATCTCCGCAAACCCGAACTGCCCGTTCGTGAAGCAAAGAAGCTCGGGTCGTCCGTCGCCTGTCACATCGACGAGGTCCGGCGACTCGCCATCGGCTGCGTCGAAGATGACATGCCGCGCCCACGCGCGATCAAGCTGCGCTTGCGGCATCGCGCCGGCATCCGGCGTTCCCGCCTCGCGCGAGTCTTGCACATCGCGCGCCGGATTGAGGAAGACCGACGCATCGCTTCCAGGCCACGAGTACACGAGGATGTCGGGCCAGCCGTCCGCGTTGAAGTCATGCGCGAATTGCTCGAAGTAGTCCGAGTACCCTGTGTCGGCGCGGTAGGGCTCGCGCGGCGTGCCGTCGCTGTTCATGCGCGGCGGCGCGAACGCGATGCGCGTGGTGAAGTCTGGCCCGAACCAGATGAAACGACCCGCAGACACGTCGCGATGTCCATCGCGGTCGAAGTCGGCAATGCAGCAGCCCTCGGCGACGAAGTCCTTCGACAGCGTGCGCTTCGTAAAGGCGGGCGGTTGCTGCACAGCGCAGATCGCCATGAGCGCACATGCGAGGGTGTTCATGTCGTTAGGTTCTCCGCCAAATCGAGCCGCAGCACGAGCATGGCTCATAGAACGGCGACTCTGGTACGCGCGCGATTTCGGTCGTGCATGTCGGGCAAACTCTTTTCGCAAGAGCCTCCTTCACGGACTTCTGCACGCGACGCACGCGCGAGTTTCGCCGCGCACGGACGAACACTCGGACCACGATAAAGAGGAAGAGGCTCAACTCGATGAGAAAGAGCGCGTCATCCATCATTGGTCCGAAGCCTCCACTGAGAAGTCGGAGCGGCGTGACGGCCATGGCGATGGCGAGCGCCGCGAAGGACATCACGAACATGGCCGTAAGGACGAAGATCCCCGCTCGACCCGCGTCGGCGGCTATGTCCTTCGCAATCGTCCCGCTACTCCTACGCGCGCCCGCGCCGGTCGCGATGTAGCGCTCCATGTTCGCTGCGTCGACGATGAAATCCTCGGAACCCGCGCGAAGCGCGCGGGCGAGCGCGCGGCGGCTGCGCCAACGCGCGACGCCTTCGACCGTGGGGAACACGATCCCGAGCGACGCGCCATCGGGCGTAAACGGCGCGCGCGTCGCCGTGATCGGCCAGTGCGCGCCGCATTCCGTGCAGGCGCAGAGCGGAGTCTCCGCGAAGTCATCGACGCCGTTGCGCGGCGGTTGTACCGCTGACGCGCCACGCAACGCGTGTCCGCACGCTGCGCAGAAGCCAAGTTCGAGCAACGGCACCGTCGCCTTTGAGCCACGATGGCGGAGGACGAACCACCAACGCGTCGCGGTGTACGCGACCGCCGCCACAGCGAATGGCATCAGAGCGAGAACCTGACCGTCATTGCGACTGATTGGCACGCCACCGCTCGCGGAAAGGAAGTCAGCGAGCAGATAGACGCCGAAAACGAGTACTCCCGCGCACGTCGCTGCAATCGGCGCATAGCGAAGAAGAATGCGATCCTCGAGCACCACGTGGAGTTCGGGCTCGGCCGAAGCGTTCGCATCTCCATGTCGCCGCGTCTTACGCGCAATCGCGGCATAGGCCGCACGCGTTCCCGGTTGATCGAGATCGGGCGCGGGCGCGTGGCGAAATGGCGCAAAATCCTGCGGTTCACCCGACGCATCGACGAACCCGCCCTCGCGTGATCTCGCCTTCGTGAGGGCCGAAGAAATCGGGTCGTTCATAGCCGATGCGCCGAATCTATCCGCTCTCCCTCATCGCGAAGCGTCGATGTCACGCGCACGCGCACGCAGCGGTTGCATCAATCGAGCGGGCGGCCATCCCAGCGCACGAAGGCCTCAATCGCCGCGTATTCCGCCAGTCCGAGCGAGTCGTAGAGCTTCGCCGTGTTCGCATTGCGCTGCTCGGCGCGCTCCCAGAACTCGCGTTCATCGGCACCTGGGAAGAGCGCGCGATCCTTCTGCGACTGGTGCTTGAAGATCGCGGTGCGCTTGCGGGCGACTTCGTCCGGCGAGAGCGGCACCGCCATCTCGGTCTGCTCGACATCCCACTCCTGCCACGCGCCGCGGTAGAGCCACGTCGTGCAGTGCTTCGCCCACTCGTCGTGCTCGCATTCGCGGAGCGCGCGGAAGATCGCGGCGAGGCACACGCGGTGCGTGCCGTGCGGATCGCTCAAGTCACCCGCCGCGTACACCTGATGCGGCTTCACCTGGCGGAGAAGTTTCTTCACGATCTCGATGTCGTCGACTCCGATCGGCTTCTTGCGCACGCGGCCCGTCTCGTAGAAGGGCATGTCGAGGAAGTGCAGGCGATCCTCGGGAACGCCGCAGTAGATTCCCGCGGCCTTCGCCTCTCCACGACGGATCAGGCCCTTCAGGCGCTGCACTTCCGGCGCGTCCACTTCGCCCGGTCGCTTCGCCTTCAGCTTGCGCGCGATGTCGTGCTCCATACGCTCGGTCCTCGCGCCTTCGAAACCGAACATGCCGTTGAAGTCCGACGCGAAGTCGAGGAAGCGCAGCGCCTCGGCGTCGAAAACCGCGATGTTGCCCGAGGTTTGGTACGCGACGTGCACCTCGTGACCCTGGTCGACGAGGCGGATGAACGTGCCGCCCATCGAGATGACGTCGTCATCGGGATGCGGCGAGAAGATCAGGACGCGCTTCGGGAAGATCTCGTCTTCCGGACGATTGATGTCGCCGTCCTGCTTGTGCGCCGCTGGCTTTCCGCCGGGCCAGCCCGTGATCGAGCGCTGGAGGCCGCGGAAGACCGCACGGTTGAGGTCGTAGGCGTTGCCGCGACCCGCGAGAAGATCCTGCAGGTGGTGCTCGTTGTAATCCTCGGCAGTGAGCTTGAGGATCGCCTTCCCCGTCGTGCGCGCGAGCCAGATGACGGCCTTGCGCGCGAGCGTGTCGGTCCACTCGAGATCGTGATTCGCGCTTGCCCACGGAGCCTTGCAGCGTTCGAGTTCCGCGGCAGCGGCGAGATCGAGATAGACCTGCGCATTCGCGTGTTCCTGCAGGAAGCTCGCGGCGATCGAGTTCGTCACCGCGCCTTCGATCGCGCGCGCAACGACGGGTGCCTTCCCTTCGCCGAACGCGATCATCACCACGCGCTTCGCCTCGAGGATCGTGCCCACGCCCATCGTGACCGCGCGCGTCGGCACGTTCTCCTCGCCGAAGAAGTCGCTCGCCGCGTCCTTTCGCGTGACCCGGTCGAGCGTGATCAGGCGCGTGCGGCTCGTGCGCGACGAACCCGGCTCGTTGAAGCCGATGTGGCCGGTGCGGCCGATGCCGAGGATCTGGAGATCGATGCCGCCCGCGGCCTTGATCTCGCGCTCGTAGCGCTCGCACATCGCGCGGACGTCGTCCTCCGCGGCGAGACCGTCGGGGATGTGCGCGTGCGCGGGATCGATGTCGACGCGATCGAAGAGATGCTCCCGCATGAAGCGGTGGTAGCTCTGCAGGTCGGCCGGCTGCATCGGCCAGTACTCGTCGAGGTTGAACGTGACGACGTTCCTGAACGACAGGCCTTCCTCGCGATGGAGGCGCACGAGTTCGTCGTACACGCCGGTCGGGGTCGAGCCGGTCGCGAGTCCGAGGACGCACTTCTCGCCGGCGCGGGCCTTCGTGCGGATGAGGTCGGCGATCTCGCGCGCGACGGTGGCAGACACGTCCTTCGCGCGCTCGATGACGCGCGTCGGGATCTTCTCGGCGGGCGAGGCGGTCTCCCAGTAGGCGGGCGCCCGGCTGGGGCCCGCACCGGTGGTGGTGGCAGGTGCGGGATTCTTCGCGTCGTGGGGCTGCACGGTGGACGTCGCTTCGAGGGTGGGGGTCATGGTGCGCATGCGATGCTAGCGGAAACGCATGGGATTGCCGCGTCTTTCGGGGCGGGCAGTGCACGGCACGTGCCACCCAGTGCCAGGCACTGCATGGCATGTGCCGTGCACCGCCACCGTCGCGCGCAGGCCGCATGGCTGCTGCCGTCCGGGCCGTCGTTCCACCCCACGTGCGATCGTCCGGACCCGGTGCCAGGCAGGGGCGGTCAGTGCACGGCATGTGCCGCCCAGTGCCAGGCACTGCATGGCATGTGCCGTGCACCGCTCGGGTCAGATGGAGCGGGCCGCCGCCACGTACGCCTCGTACGACCCCCGCACCTCGCGCATCGAGTCCCCGCCGAACTTGTCGAGGAACGCCCGCGCCACCTCGAACGCCACCACGTTCTCCATCACCACGCTCGCCGCCGCCACCGCGCTCACGTCGCTCCGCTCGTACGCGCTCTGCACCGGCTCGTGCGACCCGAACTCGACGCTCGGCATCCCCCGTAGGAGCGTCGAGATCGGCTTCATCGTGCCTCGCACGACGACCGGCATCCCGTTCGTCATCCCACCCTCGAGTCCGCCCGCGTTGTTGGACGGGCGCACGTAGCCGAGATGGCTCGCGCCGCGCGCGTCCGGATCGAACGAGATCGGATCGTGCACGTCGCTTCCGAACCGCGCGCCGCACTCGCGTCCGAGGCCGATCTCGACCGCCTTGAAGGCCTGGATGCCCATGACCGCGAATGCGAGCCGCGCGTCGAGGCGGTCGTCCCAGTTCATGCACGACCCGAGACCTGGCGGGCAGCCGAGCACGTGCACCTCGCACCAGCCGCCGACCGTGTCCTTCTCGGTCTTCGCGCGATGGATCAGTTCGACCAGCCTCGCGTCCGTCGCCGCATCGGGGCAGTACACCTCGCTCGCGTCGCGCGCGGCGACGAGCGCGTCGAGGGTCTCCGCGCGCACGTCGGGCGAGCACCACGCGTCGCACGCGCCGCGCACGAATCCGAAGACGCGGATCCCGAATGCGTCGAGCACGCCGCGCGCGACGGCGCCGGCCGCGACGCGCGCAGCCGTCTCGCGCGCGCTCGCGCGTTCGAGCGTCCCGCGGCAATCGGGCACGAGGTACTTCAGGCTGCCCGCGAGATCCGCGTGACCGGGCCTCGGACGCGTCACCGGCGGAGTCCTCGCGGCGTCGTCGATCCGGTTGTCGCGATTGACGACGCGCAGCGCGACGGGCGAACCGATCGTGCGCCCCTGCCGCAGTCCGCCGAGGAACTCGACGACGTCGGTCTCGATCTTCTGCCGCGCACCGCGTCCGTAACCGCCCTGCCGCCGCGCGAGTTCGGCGTTCACGCGCGCGGCGTCGATCTCGACGTCGCTCGGCAGCCCGTCGATGACCGCGACGAGCGCGGGGCCGTGCGATTCACCGGCGGTCTGGTAGCGGAGTGGTCGGGACATGCGGTGTCTCGGGATCGTGGGCGGTCAGGCGCATGCGAGCATCATCGACCGTCGGCGGCTCACGGCGCGGCGACGGCGCGCCAGATCGATCCGGGAGTCCCGCGATCCTGCCCGCCGTTGAAGGTCGAGAACATCATCGTTCCATCGATCATCTCGTCGATGCTCGAGATGAGTTCCCCCCGCGCGCGGGCGATCACCGCGGGCTTCGTGGGCACGCCGTCGATCATCCGGATGCCCCACACGGTGCCGTACTGGAAGTCGGCGTAGACGTACACGCCGTCGAGATTCGGAATCGCGGTGCCGCGGTACACGACGCCGCCGGTCACCGACACGCCCTCGCGGTGGTGGTACTCGACGACGGGATCGACGTACGGCGGCGTGCCCTTCCCGCCCGCGAAGTCATGGAATCCCTCGCGCGCGTTCCATCCGTAGTTGCCGCCCTTCTCGATCAGATCGATCTCCTCCCAGATGTTCTGCCCGACGTCGCCCGCCCACAGCTGGCCCGTCTTCCGGTCGAACGACATGCGCCAGATGTTGCGCGTTCCGGAAGCCCAGATCTCGGGCTTCACGCCGTCCTTCCCGACGAACGGATTGTCGGCCGGCACCGCGTAGGGCGCGCCGTTGTCGCCCTTCCTGTTCACGTCGATGCGCAGCACCTTGCCGAGGAACGTGTCCATGTTCTGCGCGTAGTGATGCGGGTCGTTCGCGGCGCCGCCATCGCCGAGCGAGAGGTAGAGGAAGCCGTCCGGCCCGAACACGGCCGTTCCGCCGTTGTGGTTCGAGTAGGGCTGCGACTGCGTGAGTAGGATCTCCTCGCTCGCGGGGTCCGCCGTCATGCCGTCCGCGGCGACGGTGAAGCGGGAGAGGATCGAGCGTCGCGGCTTCGCCGCCGTGTAGTAGCAGTACAGCTCGCGCCTTTCGGGCCACTTCGGATGGAACGCGACCGAGAGGAGCCCCTCCTCGTTGCCCTGGTCGTTCACGCGCTCGCGGATGTCGAGGAAGACCTTCGCCTCCTTCGTCGTCGCGTCCGCGGGATCGGCGATGAGGATGCGCCCGGGCTGCTCGACGATGTGGATGTGCTTCGCGTCGCCGGGCCGCTGCAGCGTCTGGATCGGTCGCACGAGCGGAAGGTCGGGAAGCACGCGCTCGAGGCGGATGCCGGGAACCGCAGGGCCCTCCGCGTACGCGCGGGCGGCTTCCTTCTGACCGGCGGCCTTGCGGGACGATGGCCCCTGCTGCGGGCCTTCGCCGTCTGCGGGCATGGCGGACGGGGCGAGCAGCGAGAGCACGACGGATGCCGAGAGTGTCGCGAGCATGGGGTTCTCCGGGGCCGCGATGGTATCGGCGCTCGGGGCTCGCGCACGGTCGCGTTTCCGTACACTTTCGCGCATGCAGACCGTCGGCACCGCCCTCCTCTTCGCCCTTCTCGCCGCCTGCGCGCCCGCGACGCTCCCCCCGCCCGTCGCCGAGCCGAAGTCCATCGCCATCGACGCGGACAAGGAGCGGGCCGACGGCTTCGTCGCGCTCTTCGACGGACGCGGCCTCGACGGCTGGATCGGCGACACCAAGGGCTACAAGGTCGAGGAGATCGGCGGCGCCCCGGCGATCGTCTGCCAGCCCGGCGGCACGAACCTCTTCACGAAGGAGGAGTTCGGCGACTTCGAGTTCCGCTTCGAGTTCCAGCTGACGCCGGGCGCGAACAACGGCATCGCGCTGCGCGCGCCCGCGGCGGGCGATCCGGCGTACGCGGGATTCGAGTCGCAGATCCTCGACAACACGGCCGAGCAGTACAAGGGTCTCAAGGAGTGGCAGTACCACGGCTCGATCTACGGCATCGCCGCCGCGACGGCGACGGCGCTCCGCCCGGTCGGCGAGTGGAACCACGAGACCATCACGATGAAGGGACGCACGATCAAGGTCGAGCTGAACGGCGTCGTGATCGTGGACATCGATCTCGACAAGGTGGCGCCCGCAGGGAAGACCGTCAGCGGGAACAAGGTCGAGGGACTCGGGCGCGCGCAGGGCCACATCGGCTTCTGCGGCCACGGCGACCGCGTGGGGTACCGGAACCTGCGCGTCCGGCGGCTCTAGACCCGGTGCCTCTAGACCCGGTGCCTCTAGACCCGGTGCCTCTAGACCCGGTGCCTCTAGACCCGGTGCCTGGCACCAACCTGGCACCGACCGCGGACCAACCTGGCGGACGCGGCACCATCCTGGCACCCGGCCGGGACGCCGCGATCGATGCCGAACGTGCATCGGCGCGGAGGTCTCGACCCGTGCCAGTCACCAGCCAAGGACACCAGGTTGCAACACGGTTGGTGCGCGGTTGGTGCCTGGCACCGGCTGGGTGGCCGGGGATCAC